>JAFDYA010000080.1 GCA_018267675.1 Bacteroidota bacterium | reverse complement strand
TACCTTTGGCAGGTTTTAAAAAAAATCAAAGCATTTTCCAACTATGGGCTACGTAAAAGATCTGTTTAAAGAAGTATCAATTAAGAAAGCAGAAGAAATCAAATCCTTAGTAAAAGAGCACGGCGACTTGCCCTTGGCTACTGTAACCTTGGCGCAGACCTACCAAGGTTCGCGGGGCATCCCCACCCTTGTAACCGAAACCTCATTGTTGGATAGCGAAGAGGGCATTCGTTTTCGGGGCTATTCCATTCCGCAGTTGCGGGAACTGCTTCCGAAAGCCGGCGATGGCAAGGAACCTTGTCCAGAAGGCTTGTTTTACCTGATGCTTACTGGTGAAATTCCGTCCGACCAAGATGCCGGGCATATTTCCGAGGTTTGGGCAAGAAGAAGTCAAGTACCGAACCATGTGTTCAAGGTGATTGAGTCTTTTCCCATTTCCGCGCATCCAATGACACAGTTTTGTGCGGCTATTTTGGCCTTGCAGACAGAAAGCAAGTTTGCGAAAGCCTACTTCGAGGGCATCCCCAAAAGCGAACATTGGAACTATGTGTATGAAGACACGATGACGCTGATTGCGCGCCTGCCGCGGATTGCAGCTTATATCTATCGTAGAAAGTATAAAGGTGGTATTGACATTCATCCGGATGGTATGCTGGATTGGAGCGGCAACTTTGCCCATATGCTCGGGTTTGACGACCCTGCATTTCAAGAATTGATGCGGTTGTACATGACCATCCATGCGGACCATGAAGGGGGCAATGTAAGTGCTCATGCTACACACCTTGTCGGCTCTGCCTTGTCTGATCCTTACCTATCTCTTTGTGCCGGCATGACTGGTTTGGCTGGCCCATTGCATGGCTTAGCCAATCAGGAAGTAATTCGTTGGATTGAGGAATTACAAGAAAAATTGGGTACACAAGAACCAAGCAAAGAGCAGATAGCAGCCTATATTGAGGAAACCTTGAAAGAAGGTAAAGTCGTGCCAGGCTATGGTCATGCGGTACTCCGCCAAACGGATCCTCGATTTGTTGCACAGATGGAATTTGCTAAAAAGCATTGTCCAGATGACCCAACAGTACGTACTGTTTGGAACGTGTATGAAGTGGCACCTCCGATTCTGGAAGCTACCGGCAAGATCAAAAATCCTTGGCCAAATGTGGACGCACACTCTGGAGCCTTGCTCAAGCACTATGGTCTAGTAGAAGAAGAATTCTATACTGTATTATTCGGTGTGAGTCGCGCTTTAGGTGTATTGACCAGCCTTTGCTGGGATCGTGCTTTGGGCTTCCCAATCGAACGCCCGAAGAGTATTACAACCAATTGGGCAAAAGAATTTGTTGCCAAAGCAATCGCTTCAACAAAATAAGCGCCGAATAAAAATTAAAATGCGCCGCGAGAGCAATCTTGCGGCGCATTTTTTTATACTAATGATGAAGCGAAAGCCGTCAATCAATTGTCAATACAAAGCAGCACGCAATGCAGCAACAGCCATAGCCTGAGCATCTCGTGCTTCCGGAAGTGTCTTGGACAGGCCAAAGAAATCATGTGTCACCCCATTAAATGAAGTACGGGTAACGCTGTTCCCGAATCCATTCAAGGTATTTTGTAGGGCAAGTGCATCTCCGTCCAAGGGATCGATCACCGCACTAAGGATGGTTGTTGGCGGAAGGTTTTGAAGATTAGCTTGCAGCAAGTTTATTCTTGTATCTGTCGCATCGGCATTATTACGTAGGTAGTTGGAAAAACAGTAAGCCATTTGTGCTTTGCTTAAAGGCTCTGCCCCGGCAAATTGTGCGTAGCTACTGCTGGACATGGCAGGATCCGATATCGGCGAAATCAATACCTGACAACGAGGCATTACCCAGCCATTATCCCGTGCTGCGATGGAGATGTTGCAGGCCATATTCGCGCCCGCATCTTCACCGACAACCGCAATTCTTGATGGATTGATTTGGAGGGATGCTGCATTGGCCAATAGCCATTGATAGGTTGCTAGTGCATCTTCATGCGCAGTGGGGAATTTGTTTTCCGGAGCTAAACGATAGTCTAAACTTATGACAACAACACCGGCATTGTCGGCAAGGCTGCGGGCACTCTTGGCGTACATTTCAGAACTACCAATCACCCAGCCGCCACCATGTAAATATAAAACTGCCGGCATCATTGCCCCGCCACCATTTGGCCGAAAAATACGCACATTAAGCTTGGTTCCATTTACAGGAATCATTGTTTCTGTCATGCTGGAGAGCGGGGTTGGCGTCGGGATTCCCAATTGCCTTGCTAATTCATCTTCCGCGTCAGATAAACCCTTGAGTAAACGAGCATCAGCCGGGGAAACATCCTGAACAGCAGCCTGATGAAAGCTGTCCAATTGCTCTATCACAGCCATCATTTCGGGATGCATACTGGGCCCCCAAACGGGTGGCTGTTTTCTAGGGCTAATCACATCGTCACTACTTCCTTTGCAAGAAGCACTGAACAAAAGACCGAGCATTAAGCCGGAAAATAAAAGATTGTGGCAATTGAATTTCATGGTAGCTGTTTGAAGCAATTTTTAGGAAGGCTATTTTACAAAATCTTTCTTCGGTATCCAAGTAGCGATTCCCCAATACATTTTAAAGCGCCATTATCGCAGTACTTGTACCTTTGCAAATTCTAAAAAAATACCTGAAAAAACATACGAACAAACCATGAGTAAAGGCCCCGTTTCCAATTTTATTGAACATCATTACCGTCATTTCAATTCAGCTGCCTTGATGGATGCAGCTAAGGGCTATGAAGCACATTTAATGGAAGGCGGAAAGATGATGATCACTTTAGCCGGTGCCATGAGTACGGCAGAATTGGGCATTTCACTTGCTGAAATGATACGCCAAGATAAAGTAGCGATTATCTCCTGCACCGGAGCCAACCTGGAGGAGGATGTCATGAACTTGGTGGCGCACAATAGCTATAAACGTGTGCCTCACTATCGCGACCTAACTCCACAAGATGAATGGGACTTGTTGGAAAATCACTATAATCGGGTTACGGACACCTGCATTCCGGAGGAGGAGGCTTTCCGACGTTTACAGAAGCATTTGGTGGCGCAATGGAAAAAAGCAGAAGCGGCAGGTGAGCGCTATTTCCCTCATGAATTTCTATACAAAACCGTCCTGAGTAGGGATTTGGAGCAATACTACGAAATTGACCCTAAGGATAGCTGGATCGTTGCTGCTGCTGAAAAAAACCTACCAATTGTTTGTCCGGGCTGGGAGGACAGCACTACCGGCAACATCTTTGCGAGCTATGTAATCAAAGGCGAATTGCAGGCCAGTCTAGTGAAGAGCGGTATTGAATACATGGTATGGCTCACGGAATGGTATCGAGCCAACTCGGGAGGAAAAGGTGTAGGCTTTTTCCAAATTGGTGGTGGTATCGCCGGCGACTTTCCAATCTGTGTTGTACCCATGATGTATCAAGACTTGGAATGGCATGATGTGCCGTTCTGGAGCTATTTCTGCCAGATCTCCGACTCTACTACATCATTTGGATCATATAGTGGTGCGGTGCCTAATGAAAAGATCACTTGGGGCAAGCTCGATATCCATACACCAAAATACATTGTAGAAAGTGATGCTACAATTGTTGCGCCGCTAATGTTTGCCTGGATATTAGGCTGGTAACCGCTTTCCTCGCAAAGAACGCAAAGGCTTCCTCGCAAAGAACGCAAAGGGCGCAAGGCAAAATCATTCAAAAGAACATCAAAAAAAAGCAGCCACAACGTTTCTGTTGTGGCTGCATCATGACATTTACATGTGCTGTCTATTTCCGGGTTGCTTCATTGCGCATGACCACTAATCCATCAAACACATCAATGAGTACAGGGCGGCTCTTGTCTATTTCTCCGGCAATTATTTTTCTGGAAAGAAGATTAATGACATCCTTTTGAATCAATCGCTTCAATGGACGTGCCCCATACTGCGGGTCGTATCCGCGCTCTGAGAGATAGTCCAGAGCATAGTCCGAAAACGCTAACTGGATGCCTTGTTCTGCAACTTGTTGTTTTAACCCTTCCAACTGGATGCGGATAATCGCTTTGATTTCCTTTTTGAGTAGCGGATGGAACATAACGACATCGTCCACACGGTTAAGGAATTCGGGGCGGAGCATCTCCTTCAACAAATCCATCACCTGCTCCTTTGTTGCTGCGACGACTTCGTCCACATCTTTCCCATCCAGATCGGCAAAGTTTTGCTGGATGATATGGGATCCCATATTGGAGGTCATGATGATGATGGTGTTCTTAAAGTTTACTGTACGTCCTTTATTATCGGTCAATCTGCCATCATCAAGTACTTGCAGCAAGATATTGAAGGTGTCCGGATGAGCCTTCTCAATTTCGTCCAAAAGCACAACAGAATAGGGTTTCCGCCGAACAGCTTCAGTGAGTTGTCCCCCTTCATCATAGCCAACGTATCCGGGAGGCGCACCAACCAAACGACTGACGGCATGTTTCTCACTATACTCACTCATGTCGATCCGGGTCATCATGCTTTCATCATCAAAGAGGACTTCTGCCAGTGCTTTAGCCAACTCGGTTTTACCCACACCTGTTGTGCCCAAGAAAATAAAGGAGCCGATAGGACGGCGCGGGTCATTGAGCCCAGCCCGATTCCTACGAATAGCATCGGCAACAGCAGCTATAGGTTCATCTTGGCCGACTACCCTTTTGTGCAATTCTTCTTCCAGGCTCAGCAACTTTACCCGTTCGCTTTGCATCATGCGTTG
>JAFDYA010000007.1 GCA_018267675.1 Bacteroidota bacterium | reverse complement strand
GTTGATCTTGCTCTTGTTGTCGGTCATCGGAATGCTAGGCGTGAATATTACCAGCTTTGCTGCATTGCTTGCAGGTGCGGGTCTGGCTATTGGCGCGGCGTTGAATGGATCGCTCGGTAATCTGGCAGGCGGCGTCATGTTGCTATTGTTCAAACCATTTAAGATTGGCGATATCATCGAGTCGCAAGGCTCCACCGGTGTTGTGCAGGAGATTGGCATTTTCAATACCGTGATCCTCACACCGGACAATAAAACGGTCATTTTACCCAACGGCGCATTAAGCACCAATACAATTACCAATTTCAATACCCATGGCAACCTACGGGTCGATCTTCGAATGAATGTTAGCCCGGACACCGATATTGCCAAAGCAAAAGCTATAGCTACGCAAACCATGTTATCCCATCCTACGGTATTGGCGAGTCCCGCGCCGGAAGTGAATATTTTTGAAGTAGCTAATGGCTGTGTTACTTTGGCTATTCGGCCCTATACTACTCAGACAGATTATTGGGATGTATATTTTGGCGTTACGGAGAAAGTGAAGAAAGCTTTTGATGAAAACGGCATTGTCCTGGCTACACCGACGCATGTGGTCATCAATAAAAATGCCTAACGATAAGGATAAAACTAGCTAGGTGACTCAGTCAATAGCCATAAGCCCTGTATAAGAATGCAGGGCTTTTTGCTTGTGGTCATCACGGCCCAAACGACTTCTTAGACAACTTTTGAGTTGCCTGTTCTATTCAAAAACAGAATTTGGGATTAATGTAGAAATTCAATTGGGTGAATAAGCTACGCATTGACGGCGCTGAAAAAAATAGGGGGGCGAGTTTGGATTTGAGCGAACAAGGTCAGTGGGAACAATAACTTCGCCTTTTTGGAAATTCAGGGAAACCGTATGAAATCACTCATCATTTTCGCATCCGGCAGAGGGAGCAATGCACAAGCTATCCTCGATTATTTTAAAGAAAATAAGGACGTCGTGGTTTCACTGATCGTCAGTAATAAAAGTAATGCCGGTGTGCTGGAACTTGCGCAATCTGCGGGCATTCCCCATGCTGTAATCCCTAAGGCGGAATGGAATACTGAAGCAAGCTTGCAGCTGATTGCGGCACACCAACCTTCAATAATTATACTTGCCGGCTTTCTATTAAAAGTGCCAGAAAGCTTGCTGGCTGCATTCCCTGGAAGAATCATCAACATCCACCCGGCGTTGTTGCCAAAACATGGGGGAAAGGGTATGTGGGGGCATCATGTCCACGAAGCGGTATTGGCTGCCGGCGATAGTGAAACCGGCATTACCATTCATCGGATTGATGAAGTGTATGACCGAGGGGAGATTTTACTCCAAGCCCGCTGCCCCGTACTTGCCGGCGACAACGCTGATAGCCTTGCAGCCCGTGTACTCCGGCTGGAGCATTTCTATTTTCCAAGAGTCATTGATTTTTTACTGAAAAGCTCTTAAAGGCAATTTTCCCACAGGGTTAAGCGTTTCGGTATCTTCACTCCTTAGTTATTTTCGATCTGTCTATGTTCGGTTCCCGTACCCTTATACTATTTTTCCTGCTGTTTTGTGCGCAGCAAATAGCCGCACAGCAAATCCCAATCGGCACCTGGCGCTCCCTTCAATCCTTTACTAGCGCCAAGGGAATAGTCACTGATGGGCAATTGATTTACACAATTTCGGGCAATGGCTTTTACAGTTTTGACCCCGCGACTTGGAGCTTTGAGACCTATAGCAAGGTGGAAGGTATGCATGAGTCCGAGACAGCTAAGCTCGGCTATGACAAGGCAACAAACACTTGCATCATCGGCTATCAGAATAGCATGATTGATTTGTTTAAAGACAATAGCTTCCAGGTAATTCCCGACCTAAAGAATAAAAATTTCTCCGGTAGTAAGGCCATTAATAGCATTTATACTTTGGACGGTATAGCCTATCTAAGTACCGGTCTGGGCGTAGTCGTTCTGGACCTAAAAAAGCAAGAAATAAAGGAAACATTTGTATTCACTAAACAAGGCCAAACCTTGGCCGTAAATGGCTTTGCCAGCGATCCCTACTATTTCTATGCCGCTACCAGCTCCGGCCTATATCGCACTGATATTACCAATCCGAATCCGCAAGTTTTTTCCACTTGGCAAAGTATTGACAGTTTTAGAAACTTTTCCCAGCTTGCTCTGGTTGGGAAATCAACGCTTTTCTGCACGGTATCCGATACCGTTTTTGGCTTAACTAGTTTTGGTGGCTTGGCCGTGGTGGCTACCAGACCGGGAGTACGCTTTACTTCACTTTCCGGAGGCGCTACCAGCCTGTATGTCGGTGAGTTTAATGACAATGTCGGTGCCGGAAAATTATTGCAGTTCAACACCAATTATGAGCTAGTCGATTCCACTATTGTCGGTTATCCCAGCGCGGTAATAGAGGCCCCGGGTGGTACAGTTTATGCCGCAGATGCCTATCAGGGTATGTTGCGGAAGAATAGCGATGGTACGAGTACGGTGATTCATCCGGATGGGCCGAATAGCCCTGACTGTGCCGATTTGTGGGTGGACAATGGCGAAGTTTGGATTGCGCATGGTGGTGTATCCGGCATCTTCACCAAGCTGAACAACACCGCCGGACTGTCCCATTTTAGCGATAATAAATGGAGTAGTTATACGCCCTATAACTACCCCTTGTTTCGGGATAGTGTTCGGGATTTTATGAGTATTCTGAAGGACCCAAGAGATGGCACTGTCTATGCAGGAAGCTATAGCAGCGGCATTTTTAAATTGAAGGCTAGTGGCGTTGGCTCAATAATAAAGCAAGGTGATCTGGAGTTTTTTGGTGCCGGTGTGAATGGCTATCCGGCAACAAGCCTTGCTCTGGATAACCAAGGGAATCTCTTTGCGACCCAAATTGGCGTGTCCAATGAATTGGCAGTAAAAACTACTGACGGCGATTGGTACCATTACCCCGTTAGCAGATTTGGTCGTTTGTTCCGTCAGGGGTTTGGACTTTTGATAGATGACTACAATCAAAAATGGTATTGCAGCGCTGTCGCCGATGGCGTTATCGTATATGATGATGGAGGCACTCCGGACAACCCGAATGATGATCGGCAAACCCGCCTCACTACCGGTAAAGGCTCTGGCAATTTGCCCAATATGACAGTTCGTTGCCTAGCTAAAGACCGCGATGGCTCGATATGGATCGGAACAGATGCCGGTATCGGCATCGTGAACTGCCCATCTTTGGTAATAGACCAACAATGTGATGCGGAACAACGAGTCGTTCAGTACGACAACTTTGCGGGATTACTTTTTAGCAATGAATCGGTTCGTGCCATAGCTGTGGATGGTGCTAACCGGAAATGGGTGGGTACTCAAAATGGTGTCTGGTTGCTCAGCCCGGATGCCCTGACCATCCTCAATCGCTTTACCGTGGATAATTCGCCACTACCTGCTAACCTAATCAATAAAATTGCCGTTGACAATCGCACGGGCGAAGTGTATATCAGTACCGCCGGTGGCGTGATCGTTTATAGAGGTACCGCCACTACTGGAGCAGAGACTGCCGGCTCTATAGAGATCTTCCCCAATCCCGTACCGCCGAGCTACTCCGGAACAATTGCCTTTCGTGGGCTGACAACAGATGCCGACGTACGGATCACGGACATTACCGGCAAACTAGTGTACCGAACAAAAGCTAATGGTGGCCAAGCAACTTGGAATGGCTTAGACTATACAGGTGGTCGCCCGTCGAGCGGTGTTTATCTCATCTTTGCTTCAGACAAAATGGGAACACAAAAGGCCGTAGGAAAGCAATTGTTTCAACATTGATCCACCTGAACATTTAAAGAAGCTCCCCTTGATTGCCCCTACACAAAGTATCGTGCTTAGAGCGGTGAAATATGGGGAAACCAGTATCATCAGCACACAGTTCACGAGACAGTTTGGAGTCCAGGCCTATCTGATTCGGGGTGCCAGGGCTGGTGGTAAAGGGCGCGGAAACAAAGCCGGTATGCTCCAGCCCGGTACTTTGCTCGACATCGTTTGCCAGCAGAAACCACACACACAATTGCAGCAACTCAAAGAGTTGACACCAACCAGCGTGTACCGCAATATTTATGAAGAGCCCCGCAGCAACAGTGTCGCACTCTTTGCTACCGAAGTCTTACTACGATTGCTTCCGGAAGCGGCTCCAATACCCGAATTATTTGATTTTGCACAGGATTTCTTATTGCAATTGGATCGCGTGGCCCCCAAACTAATTGCCAATTTCCCCCTATACTTTTTACTTCATTGCGCCCGCGCCCTAGGCTATGAATTAGTAGGACAATGGACGGAAGAAACCCCCTACCTCAATTTGATGCAAGGCTCATTCACCGCACATCCGCCCCAAGAAAGTACCCAACTGACCACAGTAGATACACAAGCACTATCCTTACTGATGTCGTGTAATAGCTTGGATGAGGTGACACAACTTTCCATTAAAGCGATGTCGCGCAGCCGCTTATTAGAATGGTTCATTGAGTTTCTAAAAAGTCATACAGAACATATGGGCAACTTAAAGTCACTGGCAATCTTGAAGGTAATTTTGCATTGAAATCCGCCACTAACTGCCGCCATAACCGATAAAGAAACTTGTTGTCGAAACAATTAATTCGCAAGCTCAAGCACCGTCTTCATTTGTTCTAGTATTCGTGTTTCAGCCAATTCATTCGCTTGCACCCAATGGACATCGGACTCTCGGCGCAACCAGGTCAGTTGTCGTTTGGCATAATTTCGAGTATGCTGTTTTATCTTTTCAACAGCCTCGATAAGCGTCATTTGGCCATCCAAATAGGCAAACAGCTCCGAATAGCCTACTGTGTTCAATGCTGGCAGATGACGATAAGGCATAAGCTGATGTACTTCCTCCAAAAGCCCCGCCGCCATCATCAAATCAACACGCTCATTTATCCGCCGGTAGAGCGTTTCACGTGGCATATCAAGTGCAATCTTTAGGATGCGGAAGGGGCGTATTTTCTTCTGACCGCTTTGATAGCTGGTGATGCTTTTGCCCGTACTTCGTACAAAGATCAGGGCACGAAGCAACCTCGCCGGATTCTCCAACTCTCGTCGGAATGCAGGATCTTCTTTGGCTAAAGCCTCCTGGAGCCATGGCAAACCAAATTCTTTATAATTCGCTTCCACAGCAGCTTTCACTGCTTCATCAACCACAGGCATCGCGTCTATACCATCGCACAACGCTTTCAAATAAAGCCCAGTCCCCCCACATACAATTGCAATCCGACTGGTGTTGAAGATTTCATCCAGATAACTAAGTGCGAGCCCCTCGAACGAGGCAGCATCCTGCGTATGCGTCACCGGAAATGCCGCAACATAATAATGCTTCACTGCAGCCAGCTCCGCAGCACTGGGCTGCGCGGTACCGATGGCCATCCGCTGATAGCATTGGCGTGAGTCTGCAGATATAATGGAGGTTTGGAGCCGTTGCGCAAGAGCTAGTGCTAGACCGGTCTTTCCCACTGCGGTGGGTCCGCTGAGGACTAGCACAGTATTTTGATGGAGGTATTGTCCAAGCATATTCATCTCAATCAGATAACAATTAGCGCGACAACGCCTGTACTATTCATCTCCGTATTGCTCATCCCCTCCACCCAATTCCTCTTCACCCTCATCACTAAAGCCCTCGGCTCTTTCTTCGTCATCCAGATCATAAGCTTCCTCCTCCTCTACCATCTTTTCACCGGGCAAGCCTTTTACCCCATACTGTGCCGGCCCAATACCTTCCTTTCGGATAAGGAGGGGATATTCTTTAGCACTGTCCATGTCCTTACTAACGCCAATTAATTCTACAAGAAATGTCCAGTGTTTTATCGGGTCATATTCATACACAAACTTCTGGTTCGGTGTCGCAATGAGCGCGGATAGTGGTGTTTTAATCATCGAAAGGGCTGGCGCATCTTTCTTGTTACTGAGCACTTCAGAAGAAAACTCACGGCCTCGGTTCCAGTGATCGTTACTTTCAAAAAACGAGGAAGCATGTTTCCCGTCAAATTCCCAAGCCTTAATAATGGCTTTATTGAAGTCCATCAGGGTTTGCGTGGATGCAACCTCAATATCCCGATAGACCAAATCGTCTTCTTCCCAATAAACACGTAAGCGATATAACGACATGCTGTAAAGATAATCTCCGTATGCCTCTTATCCTTATTTTTCCTCCTCCTCGATATAGCCCGGATTTTAGCGCAAATAGCGCCACCGAGTTTAAACTTTCAAATAGTCATTTGGAAAATGATCGACCCTCAAGCAAAAAAATGCCCGAGCTATCAGCCCGGGCATTTTGGAATACCGATGTCTTATTTAAGGGAATGAAAGACCGTCATAGGCATTTACATCCACCATGGGGATATACGCACCATAATAGGCATTGATGTTCCGAATGATTTCATTGGCAGCAAAGGCATATCCTCTCGGTGTCAGGTGAACCCCATCCAGTGAAAAGGCACCCCCCTTCACAAATTCAGCGTTATAGTTGACCCCGTTGTACAAGATGCCACTGCTAAGTGTTTTCAAGAAAGCACCCATATTCACATAGGCTAGATCATGGTCTAGCGCAGCTTGTGCAATCATATCATTAAAGTTGGCAGTAGCCGTGCGCACATTATTTACCTCATTTGCATCCAGGATGTATTGCGTTGGTATGGGTTGAACACTGCCCAAACCACGCTTCAGATTAGCAGTTGGTACACTCAGGCAGACATACTCACCTGCTACCATTTGCCGACGCTTAATCAAAGGCACAGAATTGTCCTGGATCACAAAGGCATTGGCACCAAGCTGGAACTTAATCGGTGTGCCGGCATAAGCAGCATTCAGCGAATCCACTTGACCTTGGCGGGTCAAGACTAAACCATTGTATGGAATTGTTGTGAAGTATGGGATCGCCGTAACATCAGGAATGCTAATCAATACGCCTTTGGCACCACCTGCTGTAAGCCGATTCACTACAGAGTCTAAGGCAACAGCAAAAAGCATCGGATTAGAAATAGAATTTTGGTCCAAGAAGCCTCCATTCACCTTACCAATTCCGCCTGAGGTAGCATACCCCCGCCCGTCATTCTTCCCAATCCATGCTGTGAAAAAGGTAGGATTCATGCGTCCCAACTCCGCCAATGGCGATGCTGTAAGGTCGTTGAAGAAGCGCTTGGCATAAGGGTTCAAGCTAGCATAGCCCGGGATCAAAAAGTCAATCGCCCGAATCCCAGGCACGCCAATATTGTTGAAGGGACCTTGTGCAGCAATACTTGCATCATCTCCTGCATTGTCCGAAGGGGACGGATCCGGTATTGGACTGAGTGACGCAAGCCCTGTCGTAGAGTCAATCACCAACCCCAGTACCAACTTGGCAGTCGGGAACCCAACTTCGCTCTTCAGTAATGGCTGTAAAAAGGCACCACCGCCCACAGTCGCAAATTGATTGGCCAGCATGGACGGATAAGAATTCTGCTGCCCACTACGATAAAGAGAATTATTCGAATAGCCCGAAGTAAGCGAATTGCCGACTGCTAAATATCGAGTAAAATCTAAGTTGCCCGAATTGTAATTGGGCGTATTCAATTGGGGCTTACAGCTGGCAAAAGCAAGAGCAGCAAGACCACCTATCAATAGTTGTTTCGTATTCATGAGTGTACTTAAAGAATGTAATGGATTGAGTGTTTAGAAATCGTAAGCAACACCAATGCCTGGCGTAAAGGCTTTATTTTGATACAAGCCACCAAAGCCGGTTTCGTTGGACATTGCATGGCGCTTAGCACTAGTCACATACTCCACAGCAGCCATCAAAGTAAGCTTCGATAGTGGACGATAGGTCAATCCTCCCGTTAATACAATCCGGTTTGCATCAGGCAAGTCCGGACTTACATAACCATCCCGCACCGGTGAAGGATCATAAGCACCGCCAATCATCAAGGCCAGGCGCTCCGTAGCCTGATAGTTGGCTCCCAGGCGCGTAGCAAGACGGTTCTGATACAAACGTGCAGAAGCTGTGCGGCTACTACCGTTTACAGGAGCACTGTAATTAAAGGCTAGGGTATCATAAGCATTCCAACCCGTCAGGTTGAAGTCCAATTGAACAGTGAATTTTTCAAACGGCTTCCAAGCAGCACCCACACTGAGCACCTCAGGACATGGTAGGGTGGCATCAAACTTAGTGTTAGGAAAGTTTGCAGCTACCGCCGACGCTACCTTGAATGTAGCATCACCATCCTTAGCATGCATATCCACGCGGCTACGATAGCTCACACCAAAATGCAAATTGTCTGAAGCCTTGAACGACAAGCCCACATTGTATCCTAGCCCATTGGCTTTACCCTTCAAGCTGGCTTGCCCATCATTACCATTAGCATCCTGCACCGGGATGGCCTTATTCAATTTTACATTGCCTGTCCCAATCACGACACCCACACCCACAGATACCGCATCCGTGATTTTATAAGAAACAGTAGGCTGGATAAAGATGGTCTGCAGCTCAATGTTCTGGATCGCATAACGACCGGTCCAGCCATTCTCCCAGTAAGTACCAGAGCCAAACGGCGTATAGACACCCACACCAACACCCAGACCACCCGCTTTTTTAATAGCACCACCCACATAAAGGTTGAATGGTGTAAATACTTTATTCTGTGTCCGAGCCGTCACACCGTTCACATCATTCACATATTGAGTAGCGGGAATAATGCCCAAAATACTACCGTTCACCTGGATTCCATCAAGTCGCGATAGCCCTCCCGGATTATAAAATAAAGTAGCCGCATCCCAGGGCTGCGCCACACCGCCACCGCCCATCGCCAATTGGCGCAAGCCTTGCAAATTGAGTTGATACCCTGCCCCCATTGACAGCACAGCCGGCAGCAAGAAAAGGAAGGATAAAATGGTCTGTTTTTTCATAAATTGTTAAATGAGTTTCGCAATAGAATATTTATAGTGAGTGAAGATACTCTTTGGGAAAATATATCCAAATGATTAGAAAAATTATTCTCAAAACAGCCAAGATTCTTCCCGAACAAAACTTCATCAATTCAGCCCCAAAAAAGCACAATAGTCAATACACTTTAAGATAAATGAACCCTGGATTCTTTGGGGCATCCCAGCAGCCGTCCTCCGGCACACCCGGCAACACCAACTCCTCCCAAACGGCTGCTGGGCGGGCTATCCAGTCCAATCTTTTGTTGGCCACAAGCCTCTGTACTAGTTTGGACACAGCGTCAACTAAAGGCCAACAAAAGGATTTCCCTTCCTATCCCTATGCCGGTTGACGAAAGCCCCTAACCCATCGCAAGCCCAATCGGAAAAATACTGAGCCGGACCGACCCCGCAGATAGTATCGGCAAGGCAGCAGCCTCCAAAGTGGCTCCGGTGGTCAATACATCATCCAACAACAATATGTGCTTTGTCGCAAGCATAGTTCCTTTAGTCAGTTCAAAAGCATTCCGGACATTAGCTTCACGCTCTTCTCGGCTCTTGCTCGTTTGGCTTTCTGTGTGTCGGGTTCGGAGGAGCAAGCGATCCAGCACAGGCACCTGCAACACCTCAGCCATTCCTCTGGCCAACTCAAGGCTCTGGTTGAAACCACGCCAGGCTTCCTTCTTGCCATGTAACGGCACCGGTACAATGCCATCAATATCCCCCGCCCATGCCGACCGATGCAAACTCAAACCTGCCTGCTTCCCCAAGAATCTTCCTACCTCCTTTCTTCCACGATACTTGAGCTGATGCAACAAATGCTGGAGCAACCCATCCTGCGTAAACAGCCCGTAGGCAGATGCATGTGCAAACGGAATCCGACCCGCAAGTCGGAGCACCACCTCATTCCGAGTATCATCGTGGGATGGAAACAGCGGAAGATCCTGAAAGCAAAAAAGACAAAGCACTTCCTCCCTAGTGTTTAACGGCTGCTGACAACCGGCACACAAGCGCGGATAAGCTAGGTGTACCAAACCTCGCCACGCCGCACCAATACCGTTCATTCCCCAAATCATCACTTAGTGAATTTTTTACCCTGATATAATTTACCTTCACCCAAATCTATAAATTCAAAGTTTCCCAGGCAGTATTATGTTGGTAAAAGTCTTTGGCAGTGCGGTGTATGGTGTTGATGCGATGACCATCACCATGGAAGTGGATGCCTCCGATGGTGTCCCTAATTATTATATCGTTGGCCTACCCGATAAAGCGGTGAGCGAAAGCCTCGACCGCATTCGCACTGCCATGCGCAATTCACGCATCGAGCGGCCAAGAGCCAAAGTGCTCATCAACATGAGCCCCGCAGACATCAAGAAAGAAGGAGCTGCCTACGATTTGCCAATTGCTGTGGGACTAATGGCCGCCGCCAATGCAATACCCGTTGAAGAAATTGGCCAATACATCATCATGGGAGAGCTTGGCTTGGATGGTTTGTTGCAACCCATCAAAGGGGCACTGCCGATCGCTATCAATGCCCGTTCCGAGAAGTTCAAAGGCCTCATCCTACCCTTGGCAAATGCCCGAGAAGCTGCACTGGTCAATAATCTGGAAGTATATGGCATGGAGCGCATTTCTGATATTGCCGACTTCTTCAACGGTACCCGAAGCTTCCAACCGACACAGGTGAACACCCGCGAGGAATTCTATGAAGCACAAACCCACTTCGAAATCGACTTCAACGATGTGCGGGGCCAAGAAAATGTGAAACGAGCTTTAGAGATCACCGCCGCCGGTGGTCATAATGCCATTCTTATTGGCCCGCCCGGAGCCGGCAAAACCATGCTCGCAAAAAGGCTACCCACTATTCTACCGCCCATTACGCTGCAAGAAGCTTTAGAGACAACCAAAATCCACTCGGTAGCCGGCAAACTTTCCAGCAATGCCTCCTTAGTAGCACAACGCCCTTTCCGCTCGCCACACCATACCATCTCCGACGTCGCCCTAGTGGGCGGTGGCGGCAATCCACAACCCGGCGAAATATCGCTTGCCCATAATGGCGTACTCTTCCTCGACGAACTGCCGGAATTTAAACGCACCGTACTGGAAGTGATGCGCCAACCTATGGAAGAACGCCGAGTGAGCATTGCCCGTGCCAAAGTGAGCATCGACTTTCCGGCTTCGTTCATGCTCATTGCATCAATGAATCCCTGCCCCTGCGGCTACTACAATCACCCGGAAAAGGAATGCACTTGCTCCCCACAAATGGTGCAACGTTATTTGAATAAGATTAGTGGCCCCCTCCTGGACAGGATCGACCTGCATGTAGAGGTGACGCCGGTTTCATTCAATGAGCTTGCCGGAAACGCCATACAATCCCGCACCGAAAACAGTGAAACTATCCGGGAACGGGTAATGAAAGCACGAGCCATCCAAACACAACGATTCGAGAACCACCCCGGTGTATATGCCAACGCCCAAATGGGCTCTAAACTGCTCAAAGAAGTATGTACCATCAATCAGGTTGGTGCCAACCTGTTGAAGACCGCCATGGAACGGCTCAATCTCTCAGCGCGAGCCTATGACCGCATCTTGAAAGTTGCCCGGACGATAGCCGACCTGGAAGCCACGCCAGATATCCGACCGGAACATCTTGCCGAAGCTATTCAGTATCGTAGCTTGGACAGAGATGGATGGGCCGGGTAAAGGAACATCTTCCTCCATTGAATCTGGACTAAAGAATGCTAGCATTATTTGGCTTTGAGTGGCTTTGGATGGCTACAATGAGCCAATGCCCCTTCACGTTTCTTTGGCCCTAGGGTGGCGCAAAAATGGACGAGCAACTATTTTGACAAAGCAAACTCGAATAAAAAAGCCGCTCGGGTGGAGCAGCTTTAAAAACCTATTTCCAAAGAAATTATTTTTTCTCAGCTGGAGCAGCTTCTACTTTCATCTTAGCGGTGTCTGTAGTAAGCGCAGCAGCGGTGTCTGTTGCTGGCGCAGGGGCAGGAGCCTCAACTGCTGGAGCAGGAGCAACAACAGCAGTATCTGTAGTTGGCGTCTCGGTAGTGCTGCTACCGCAAGATGCTGCAAAAAGACCAAGAGCAAGTGCCAAAGCACCGAATTTTACGATTTTCATGTTGGTTGATTTTATTGTGTTTGTTTCCTATTGATACGGAGTTTTTCAAAAGGTAACCCAGAGCAAAAAAATCCCGCAGTTTAAACCACTTAAATTTTTTTAGGCACTAGTATTTCAAAGTATAGGCCAGACTGGGACCCTATTTCCACCCACTTCGACCACACGACCCTACTAGTTCGTCTCCCGAACAGGACAACAACAAGATTTGAGATAAAATGAAAAGCCACCCAATAATGGGCGGCTTTTGCAAATAGATAATTATAATCTAATTAGTGTGCAGCAGGAGCTTCAGTCTTAGCAGCTGTATCAGCAGCAGGAGCAGTAGCAGCAGCAGCAGTGTCAGCTACTGGAGCAGCAGCAGGAGCTTCTGGAGCAGCTGGAGCTGGAGCAGTAGTTGTGTCAGTTGTAGTTTCAGTAGAAGTAGAAGTTTCGCTACCGCAAGAAGCTACGAAAAGACCAAGAGCAAGTGCCAAAGCACCGAATTTTACGATTTTCATCTTGTTTGTTTTTGTGTGTTAGTTTCCCATTTATACCCGCTTTGAAAAAAGGTAACCCGACGGAGAAAAAATATTTTGAGATTTTTTTATTTTAAATATCAAGCGCGGGGAGCGGAAGTGAAAATGAACTGATTCACTATAGCACTGAGCCCTATCATCAAAAAATGTACCTGTACCTTCGGGTTACTTTTTGACCCAAATCGTATTAATACGTGAACCAGAGCCTCCTTCTCACAGATGCCCAATTGCTGAAAGGCATTGCAAACGGTGAACGCAAGGCTACCACCCAAGTCTATCAACAGCATTACCCAACAGTAATGCATTGGTTACAAAGTTCGGGTGGGGACGAAGCGGATGCCGCAGACATCTTCCAGGAAGCAATGGTCGTGCTCTTTGAAAAAGCCGGTAATGATGAATTCCGGCTCAGTTGTAGAATCGGTACCTATCTCTTTGCTATCTGCAAACACCTATGGTATAAAAAGCTGGAACAACGAAACCGTTCTCCGGTAAGCTTTCCAGAAGACCTTAGTGACGAGCGGGCTACCGATGCTACCTACCTTGATGACCTGAAGCTGCATGAAGAACGGGAATTGCACTTTGACCAGCTAGATGCGGCTATGGCCGCGCTTGGCGAACCTTGTAGCACCCTTTTGAACGCCTTCTATCATCAAAACAAAAGCATGCAGGAGATTGCTGCACTGTTTGGATATACCAATCCGGACAATGCAAAGACACAGAAATATAAATGCCTGAACCGACTCAAAAAGATT
>JAFDYA010000079.1 GCA_018267675.1 Bacteroidota bacterium | reverse complement strand
GTCACCGACCCACGCAGTGGGAGCGCACAGCTAGAAGTGGATCAGTTGGATCCTCAAATAGCATTGATGATTGATAGCCTGAAACCGGGTGCCATTTCACAGCCTCAGGTGTTCAAACAACCGACGGGAGAATTGAGTACAAGGATTGTGCTGTTAAAGAGCCGCACTGAGCCGCATAAAGCCAATTTGAAAGATGACTATAGCAAGGTGAAGAATGTGGCAAAGGCTCAAAAGGAGCAAGAAACACTGGAAACTTGGTTGCAAGAGAAACTACCAACCTACTACCTCAAGATCGATCCGGAGTATCGGGATTGTGAGGGGTTGAAACGGTGGCAGGCTGCAGCAGGAGTGGAGTAGTAGTTTTTGTTTGGGATGGTACTTTGAGCGTGGGATTCCTTTCTTTTTTAGAGCCCTGAGGTGGTAGCGAAACGCTACAAGATAGCTTGGCGAAGGCTGGAGCCTTCGCCCGACTTCTCTTTTCATTCTGATATTCCACAGGGATAATCTGATTCATAGAATTTTGTTCCTAAGTTCGGTTTGGGCTGGAGGGTTGTACATTATTTTTCAACAATTCGCGTACATTTGACCCCTACCCATCACTTTGTTTTTCTAAAAAAATTTTTCAGATAATGGATAAGAGAATCATACTCTTGATTGCAATTGCTTGGCTCGGGTCTTTATCCTTTTTTGTTTTTCACAAGTTTTATGCAAAGGCTCCGGGCATTCAATTTGAAATCCGTCCGAATACCGATAATACTATCTTGCATACTGGCGACAGTATTGCTTTTCAGGACAATACTGTAGGTGCAAACCGGTGGAAATGGGACTTTGGAGATGGCGAGTATAGTTCTGACAAATCAGGGACACATACCTATATGAATGCCGGTACGTTTACCCTCAATCTTACTGCCTACGGTAGTTTTGGAAGCCTAAAGAGTACCAAGACGGTGAAGGTGATCCAGGGGAATCCGGTGTTGAGCCCTACTGCAATGGCGATACTTGGGCCATCGGAGGGCAATGTAAAAGATCAATTGAGTTTCTCGGCCTCTACGAATGCAACCTCCTATGAATGGAGTGTGCAGGGGGATGCTACACAAAAAGTAGTAAAGACACAGACGGCCACATATAGTTTTGCAAAGCCTGGAGCGATTACCTTGGTGTTGAAGACTAAGGGGCCGGATGCTACTGTGAGTAAGAGTATTCTTGTGAATGGCATTGTCCCTGCTGCGGCTCCTGCACCGGTTGCTGCGCCTGTGCGGCATACATCGGCACCGGCTCCCAAGCCAAAGCCTGTGGAGCATAAGCCATCCAAGCCAAAATCCAATGGACTTCCGGATTTGGGTGATGGTGTAGAGTACCACAAGTAGGACTCTGTGTTGATTAATTTCGGTGATTTTCCGGTGTACTTTGAGCTTTGCAGCAGGGAAGATGCTGGTTCGTTGGCATAGCGATAGCAACGGAAATCCTTTCGTTTGCGCGGTAAGGATGGGAGTGTAGATTGAAGCTGGATCGCAAACGAAAGATTGCAGTGAATAGCGCGCCCCTACCGAGTTTGGGCTTGTGTGCGTGGCTTCGGTAGGGGATGCCCCAAATGTTGTTGATAGTATGGATGGCTTTGGACAGCCAAGTCGGTCGAGTGGTATTTTGTTGCTAAGGATGGGTGAATCCTATTGGTTTTCCGGAAGCCCTATTTGCCGGTACTAATAGCGGAGGCAACGGCTAGTTTCCACAAAAAATTAATTGCAAAATCTGAGACGATGGGCCTTAGTTGCTGCGTACGTCGAGGACATCGCGGAGTGCATTGCCCAGGATGTTGAAGGCATAGACTAAGACCATGATTGCGATGCCTGGGATTAGCGCAAGGATGGGTTGGTCGCTAAGTAGGAAGTTGTAGTGTTCTTTGATCATCAGTCCCCAAGAGGGTGTGGGAGGCTGTACGCCGATGCCGAGGAAGGATAGTCCGGCTTCGATGAGAATAGCGGCGGCAAAATTGGCTGCGGCCATCACCATGATTGGTCCTGCTATATTGGGTAGGATATGGCGGAAGATGATGCGCAGGTGGGATATGCCGAGGGTTTTTGCAGCTTGTATGTATTCTTCTTCGCGGAGGGCGAGGACTTGCCCGCGGATGAGGCGAGCTGTTCCGACCCACATGGTTAGTCCGATAGCGATAAAGATTTGGTAGAAGCCTTTGCCGATGCTCAAGGTGATGGCGAAGACGAGCAGGATGGTTGGTATAGCCCAGAGGAGATTGATGAGGTACATCACGATATTGTCCACCCAATTATTGAAGTATCCGGCGATGGCGCCGAGGGTGATACCGATGCTAATCGAAAGGATGACCGCGATGAGGCCAACGGCAAGGCTGATGCGGGTGCCGATGATGATTCGGGAGAGGACATCACGGCCATAGCGGTCGGTGCCGAGATAGAAGGTAATGTGTTCTAGGGGAACGGTTTTGAGCTGGAGTGTGTTTGGGCTGGTAGGGTTATTGATGTTTAAAGAGGCTAATGCAAATCGGAGGGTGTCTTGTAGTCCTTGGTCGATGTAGTGTTGGACATAGACGGTGTCTTGTTGAATCCAGTAGCCATTGATTGGGAGCAATTGATCGTTTTCATTTTGGCCAAAGAAGAAGGCTTTGGCTGGGGATGATTTTTCCGGCGGGGTATGTTTTGGTATTTTGAGAAAGAGCTTAGAGTATCCTGGTGGGCGTGCAGCAAGTTCTACGATGATTCGATTAGCGTTTGGGGAGTTATCCGGAGCAAGGCGATAGGCGAAAATGGCCACCAGTGTGGTAAATCCGATGATGAGGAGGGCGGCAAAGGCCGGTTTTCGTCGGGTTAGTTTTTGCCAGATACTGTGGGACGATGTGGCCATTTATAATCCGTGTTCTGCGGCAAGATATACTAGGGAGGCCATAGCGGCGGCGCCGAGTTTTAGTTCGCGGTGATTGACCACGCTGAATACGTCTTTCTCTGTGTGGTGGTATTCAAAATAGCGTTGGGGGTCGGGGTAGAGGCCGGCGAGTGC
>JAFDYA010000078.1 GCA_018267675.1 Bacteroidota bacterium | reverse complement strand
CTTTACAGATAAGAAAGGGAGCCCGGCTTTGAGTAGCACTCCTTCCTGGCTAAGCGCGCGCTCCCTAGCACGAAGAGCTAACTATGGTATTGGCCTGGATAGTTCGGATCAGTTGGTGTCGCCCGTGTATATTGATTCGGTACTTCGACTAACCGGTGGTGTTTTTCATATGAGTTCACGCTGGCTCAATACCTGCGTTGTTTTGTTGGAGGATTCCTCCAAAGTGCTTAATCTTCAAGGGAAGCCTTGGGTGAAAAAGATTGATTGGGTGGGTTATTTCCCTACCGGCCTACACCAGCGGCAGGCCCGAAATGATAATCCTAAGTTTACCCAACTACAACAAGCAAAAGCAACAGGATCTGCTAGCTATTATGGGAGTGCTTACCCGTTTATTTCCTTGACGAATGGAGATTACCTCCACGACTTAGGTTATACGGGTAACGGTAAGCTCATTGTTGTATTGGATGAAGGATTTTTTCAGGTGAATACCGACGCGGGATTTGCTAAGATGCGGATGAATGGCCGCTTGTGGGATACTTATAATTTTGTTCAGCCAACGGCCAATATTTTCTATTCAGGAACACATGGGCTCAATTGCCTTTCTATAATGGCCGGATATCTTCCCGGAAACTATGTGGGTACAGCACCGGATGCGGCTTATGCACTTTATGCTACCGAAGATGCCAATTATACTGATGCGCTTTATGAGCTTGATAATTTGATAGCAGGGATGGAACGTGCAGATAGCCTAGGTGCAGATGTTATTTCCGCCTCAATTGTCTATAATACCTTCACGTCACCCTATACAACAGCATTTTCAAAAGCGGATTTGGATGGTCATAGCCTCCCGGTGAGTCGGGCTGTGAATATGGCAGTGGCCAAAGGCATTTTCTATACCTCTTCCGCAGGAAATGAAGGCGGTAATTCTTGGGATTTTCTTGATGCACCAGCCGACGCGGATAGTGCGATGACGGTAGGTTCTGTAGGTGCCTCCAAGCTAGCTTCAGCCATGTCCAGCCCAGGCCCGAATGCTTCCGGACGAGTGAAGCCGGATGTTTGTTTGTTGGGTGAAAGCGTGGCCATTTTTGCAGGTAATGGTGTGATCGGCGCGTATAACGGCACTTCCTTTGCTGCGCCGCAAGTTGCCGGGTATGCCGCTTGTTTGCTGCAAGCTTTTCCCAAGGCGACACCCTACCAGATCCGAGAGGCGATTATTAAGAGTGCGGATCACTACACTAGCCCAAATTCCAAATTGGGTTACGGGGTTCCGGATTTCAAGAAAGTGTTTCAATATTTGGAGGTCTTAGCACCACAGATACACCAGAATATAACGGTGAGCCCGAACCCATTTGAGCAGGAGCTACAGGTGCAAGTTCCCAATGATGCTCGCGACGTTCAATTCGAACTCTATGATGTGTTGGGTAGCTCGCTTTCCGTACAAGTCAATCGGATGAGCCAAGGCCATTATTCCCTTCGGCTTCAGGAAGCACAGCCGTCCGGTGTTTATTTCCTAAAGGTTGCTATAGATGGACAGCAAGAGACTAAACGCTTAGTTCGTCCCTGAATTGACTAGAACTGCGATAAACAGGCAGTCTGCTTGTTTATCGATACCATTGATTAGCTGAGCCGATTGAATTTGGAATTGTTTTTCCACAGCCACAGCCTGCAACACCTCCTCATTTTCTGCAGCAAAAACGGAACAAGTAATGTAGTAAATCCGACCACCCGGTTTCAGAAAGTCAAAGACATTTCCAAGGATTTGTTGCTGGCGAGCTTGAAAATTTTTTAGGCTTTCTTCCTTAAAAAAATGGCAACTTTCTGGAGTTCGCGCCCAAGTGCCCGAGCCACTACAAGGCACATCACACAGGATTGTGTCAAATTTTTGTGTACCAAGTTGTTGCGCCAAGGCAATTGGGTTAGAAGCATCCAGCACCAAGGTTTTTGGCGTTTTTAAAGAATAGAGTGCAAAGCGTTTTTTCAAATTTTCCAGAATACTCTTTCGGATATCTGTTGCTAACAGATTTGCCTTTGGAAAATTTTCCTGAAACAGGAGTGATTTCCCCCCGGCACCGGCGCAGCAGTCCCAGACTATTCCTGCACCATCATGTTGAAAAAATTTCCCGGTTTCTTGAGAAGAAGCATCCTGAACCACATAGGACGATTCTTTAAAAAGCGCGCCTACATCCGTGCCATTCGGTACGGCGACACAATGGGAGCTTAGCCATTCATGTGGTATAGCGGCATGGGTCAATGTGTTTTGAAACGCAATTCTTGTCCCTCTGATTCGTAAAAAAAGTTTAGGTTGTTGAAGCAACGATTGGAGCCAATCATGCCGGTCAATTCCATGGGAAAACGAAATGGATTCCGGAAGGAGCTTTTCAAGGTCAACGTGTATCTCGGTCCGATGCAAAGCTGCGATCCTCTCAGGCAGACTTTTCGGCATATCGCCCCAAGTAGCTACCAAGATTCCTTGGAATGCTTTGGGTTGTAGTCCGCAAAGGAAGAGTGCTGCAAGTGGTAAGGAAGGGCTATCGGAGCAAGTAACCTCGATGCTTTTCCCTACTCGATACCAGGCATAGATTGCATCGCTCAGTCCGCGCCGGTCACGACTTCCAAGCCTTTTGTGGGCTTTGAAGTATTGTTTTAGATAGTGATGTAAGGGCAAAGTTCCATCATAGGAATCAAGCAAAGCTTCCAGATGATGAAGGAGGTATTGCATGCGTTTGGTTTAAAAAAATAAGACGCGAAACGACGCGTCTTAAAATTCGATTCAAAGGTAAAAATTATAAGCCCAGGAGGAGTTTTACCGGCTCTTTGGCAGCCAACAAAAGCTCTGGCGATTCCAGTAGTTCTTTTACTCGCACCAGGAAGCCTACGCTTTCTCGTCCGTCAATAATCCGATGGTCATAGCTCAATGCCAGGTACATCATTGGGCGAATCACCACTTGGCCATTCAAGGCGATTGGGCGTTCTTCAATTTTATGCATTCCTAGAATGGCGCTCTGAGGCAAATTGAGGATTGGCGTACTGAGTAAAGAGCCAAATACACCACCATTTGTGATCGTGAAGGTGCCGCCGGTCATTTCATCAATAGAAAGTTTGTTCTCTCTTGCTTTGGTAGCTAGGTTAAAGACTTCTTGCTCTAGGCCGGCCATACTTAGGCTTTCAGCATTACGGATAATGGGGACTACCAAGCCTTTCGGGCCACTCACGGCAATGCTGATGTCGCAGTACTCATGGTAGATGATTTGGTCGCCCTCAATACAAGCATTCACTGCAGGCCATTCGCTCAATGCAATGCAACAAGCCCGCGTGAAGAAGGACATAAAGCCAAGGTTCACGCCATGTTGTTCTTTGAATTTATCCTTGTATTTAGCTCTGGTAGCCATAATACCGCTCATATCCACTTCGTTGAATGTGGTGAGCATGGCAGTGGAGTTTTTGGCTTCCACCAAACGGCGGGAGATGGTTTTCCGCAGGTTGCTCATTTTTTCGGCACGCTGTTCCCTGCTTGGTGCACCGCTTGGTTCTTTTTTACTGCCCGGAGGCTGAGACAAGGCTTCCAATACATCCTGTTTCAATATTCTTCCACCGGATCCGCTGCCCTTCATACCCGTATTTTCCAAGTGTTTGTCGGCGATAATGGCTTTGGCAACAGGACTAGCTTTTATGTCTTTTTGGCTTGGGAGGTCGGCAGGAGCTGGCTTGGTTTTTGCTGTTTCTTTTGCTACTTCTTTTGTCGTCTTTTCCGCTGCTTTTTCCGCTGCGGGCGCTGGCTGGCCTGCCGGTGCTGCTGCTGTTTCATCTATCTTACAGGCAAGTGCACCAATGGCTAGTGTTTCATTTTCTTGGGCTACGATGTGTAGGATGCCAGCTTGTTCCGCATTGAGTTCGAAAGTTGCTTTTTCACTTTCCAATTCGCAGAGTAATTCATCGCGCTCCACATAGGTACCATCGGCCTTTAGCCATTTTACCAAGGTTACTTCGCTGATAGATTCGCCAACTGTAGGCACTTTTATTTCGATCATGATATTTCTGTTGCGGGTCGCAATTTACGAATGCTTTTGCGCTCTACATTTTTTTAAACCCTGACGACTGAAGAATACTGACGGATATTAGTATCTTTTGCACCTATGAAACAGGTATCTTATCCGAGAGAGAAGATGAAAGTGCTTTTACTGGAGAACGTGAGTCCACGCGCTGTTGAACTATTTAAGTCTGCCGGTTATTACAATGTTCAACAATTTAAAGGTGCCCTTTCGGAAGCCGCACTAAAGGAGCAATTGGTGGATACACATATTTTGGGTATTCGGTCTAAGACTAAGCTCACAAAAGCTATGCTGGAAGCGGCACCTATGCTCTTGGCAATTGGGTGCTTTTGCATCGGCACGGACCAGGTAGATAAAGACGCTGCCCGCGATTTGGGGATTGCGGTTTTCAATGCACCCTTTTCTAATACACGCTCGGTTGCAGAACTTGTATTGGGTGCCATGTTGATGTTGATTCGGCGCGTGCCGGACAAAAACAAAGCAGCACATGAAGGGTTTTGGCAGAAAGACAGTGAGGGCTGTCGGGAGTTGCGGGGCAAAGTGCTTGGTATTATTGGCTATGGGAATATTGGAGCACAAGTGAGTGTTTTGGCGGAAGCTTTAGGCTTGAAAGTAATTTTTTATGATCCCCAGGTGAAGCTACCCTTAGGAAATGCACAGGCTAAGCCAAGTATAGAGCAAGTACTTCAAGAGGCAGATATCGTGTCACTGCACATTCCAGGTGGAAAGGCGACAAGGAATTTGTTTGATGAAGCATTATTGGCAAAGTGCAAGCCGGGCGCACTCTTCATCAATTATTCCAGAGGAGAAGTTGTGGATTATGCTGCACTAGCTGCTGCACTGGAATCAGGGCGACTTGGTGGCGTGGCTGCCGATGTATTTCCGATGGAGCCGGAACACAATGGTGCAAGCTTTCAAACTCCGCTTCAGGGCCTACCCAATGTGTTGCTGACACCTCATATCGGCGGCGCTACAGAGGAAGCACAATTGGCAATTGGTATGGACGTGAGCTCCCGCCTGCTCGCGTTTATTGAATGTGGAAACTCTCAAGGCTCCCATACCATTCCGGAGCTTAATTTATCCATGCAGGAAGGAGCCTACAGGCTTTTGCATATCCATCAGAATAAGCCCGGAGTATTGTCAGCAGTCAATAGTATCATGTCCACACAGGGAATCAATATTCTTGGGCAGTATTTAAAAACGAACGAACAAACAGGCTTTGTGGTTTTAGATGTAGATCAGCCACCGACTACCGCTTTGCTGGAGCAAATTAGAGCCCTACCGGCAACTATTCGACTGCGAACAGTCTTTTAGCGCTGGATTGGCAGCCCTACTAATCACTTCGGGAATAGCGACTAATAAGCAAACAGTGTTTGGCCGGCTTTCGTCAAGATTTTGACATAAAAACGCTAAAAATTTCCTTAAACAAGCACTAGGCTTGGCTTGTATAATACCTTTAGCCCTTTAATTTGGTTCATGGCAGGAAAAAGACAAGTCCGAATTGTTCTATTTATGGTGGCAGCGTGTGTGCTAGTAGCGGCATTCGTAGGGATTTGGCAATGGAATAAACCGCGCAGGAGTGTTGCAGATGTTCCTGCTATCCGGCTCAGTTCGGATTCGTTGTTACATCATTTTACAACAAACGAAAAACAGGCAAATGCCCTGTATTTGAACAAAGCATTGGAAGTGAGTGGTACGGTGCAGACAGTAGATACTAATGAAGACGGTAAGACTACGGTGTTGTTTGCTTCCCCGGACCCTATGTCAAGTGTCTTTTGTACGTTGAGGGAGAAAGGTTTGAAGGTGGCCGAAGGAAAGGAGATCGTCATCAAGGGATTTTGTTCCGGAATGACTACTGATGTGGTGCTAACGGATTGTGTACTTGTAAATCCGGCAAATGAAGAATAGAAATACTCTGATCTTGCTGGCTATTGGTCTGGGCCTATGGTGCCTCAACGTTGGTTGTTATTACGACAAGGCCAATGAGCTTTATCCAAGCGGTCAATGCGATACGTCCAATGTGTCTTTTTCCAAAGACATTATGCCGGTGGTGCAGAGTGAATGTGCCATTTCAAATTGCCATGTAGCGCCCAATCCACCGTCTGGCGGGGATTTCAGCCAATATGAGGGCTTGAAAATTGTAGCAATAGATGGCCGATTGTTGGGGGCTATTCAGCATCAAGCTGCGTATTCGCCCATGCCGCAGAATGCCGCTATGTTGTCGGACTGCACCCTTTCCAAGTTCAAAATATGGGTAGCGGCCGGCGCACCAAAAAACTAATTTTTTTTATCAAAATCACTGTGTGTACAGTGGCTTAAACCAACAAAAAAGTAAACAATGAAAAAAGCCCTGATTATCCTGTTGCTAACAGTAGTTGCCGTTCCAACATTTGCACGGAAGTTCATGAGCCGGACGGCAAAAGTTACCTTCTTCTCAGCAACAAACCTTCAGAATATTGAAGCAAAAAATAACGAAGGAGCCTGCTTGTTAGATGCAGATAGTGGCGTGATAGAGTTCATTATTCCTATCAGAAGCTTCAAGTTTGAAAAAGCCTTGATGGAAGAGCATTTCAATGAAAATTACATGGAGAGTGATAAGTTTCCAAAGGCAACGTTTAAAGGGAAAGTGAATGGAATGAGTGGTGTTGACTTTTCAAAGAATGGCGCTTATCCGGTATCAGTTACTGGCGTTATGACTATTCATGGCGTCGACAAGAAGCTGACCATTGGCGGCACAATTATGATTAAAGATCGGGCACCGTTGATCGTATCCAAGTTTGAAGTAGCCTGCGCTGATTACAATATTGACATTCCTTCTGTAGTCGCTGCAAAGATTGCCAAGACAATTGAAGTTACTGTGAATGCTCCCTTGAAACCGCTCAACCGATAATCATCACAAGGTCTAATTAGTTCTTTTATGGTGCGCAGAGTAGCCCTTTTTGCCCTATTGTTTTTGGTAGGAGCCGTGCAGGAAAGTAGGGCACAGCAAGGCCCTGATGAGTTGTCCCGATTGTTGTCCACTGATACTTCTATCCACCAACACCAGTTGACGATAGCGACTTTTAAAGGAGTTCGGGTAATCAACGGGCAGAGTGTAGAGAATGAGGCTCCGGGCGTTCTCAATTTTATCATCTTGCACCGATTCGGATCAGTTCAGAATGCCTTCCAGGATTATTTTGGTTTGGACAATGCAAACACCCGTTTTGGCTTTGAGTACGGAGTCAATCCCTGGCTCACGATAGGTGTCGGACGAAGTTCGTACCAGAAGGAATATGATGGGCTGGCACGGGTGAAGCTACTTCGGCAGACCATGGACAACCACATGCCGATTTCGCTTTCTTATGCAGGAACTGTGATGGTTCGCAGTGATAAGGTAGAACTGGCTGACAGTACGAAGACCTACTATTTTAGCAACCGGATGAGCTACTGCAACCAATTGTTGATTGCTCGAAAATTTAGTGAGCGCCTTTCTCTACAGCTGTCACCAACACATGTTCATCTCAATCTCGTGCCGGATAGTCGGGATGCGAATGACGTGTTTGCTTTGGGTATAGGTGGCCGGCTGAAGTTGAGCAACAGAATTGCCCTGACCGCCGAGTATTTTTACAGGATTCCGGGTACAGAGCTTTTGAGCAGCACGTACTACAATGCCTTGAGTCTAGGTTTGGATATCGAAACCGGTGGGCACATTTTTCAATTACATTTTTCCAACTCAACCGGGATGAGTGAAAGAACCTTTGTCACTCAGACAGCCGATAGTTGGTCAAAGGGCGGCATCCATTTGGGTTTTAATATTTCCCGTGTGTTTACAATTATTAAGCCAAAGGAATTTCGGTAATGACCGCTATTGACAGATTTTCCACATTGCGCGCTAAGTGTTTTTTGTGAGGAGTTTTTCACCGGCTTTTAGCCGGTTTTTTTTGCTGTTTTATTCGGTTTACACTTGTCGTTTTTCGCGGCAAATAGCTCGAAGTAGTTACCGTATTTAACGATTTTTTTGGAGTTGAAAGCTGCAACCAGCGCGGTTTTCAATGGATTTCTTTAACAAATTGGCTTATGATTTTTTAAGCATTCAACGTACAATTCAATTGAAAAATGACGTACGGGATTAATTATGAATCAGTTTCGTTTTTTTATTGACAAGCAATTTGCGTTTGAATCAATCGGCGGATCGCACATATAAGCACTTATATTGTTTGTAATTTAAACAATAATAATAAAAAATACATTTTTTGAAAAAAATGATTAATTCACTTTGAATCTAATTTTACGCCTAATACATTTGGAGTCCATTTGTTTTTTATCCATTCAACCATAAATTCCTACATACTATGAGGAAATTTTTACTTGCAAGTTTGTTACTGAGTCCAGTGATTGGCTTCGCTCAATTAAAGGTGGGCAATAATCCTGCCACGATTGATCCCTCTTCCATATTGGAATTGGAGAGTCCGAATAAGGCACTCTACATGACGAGGGTTAATTTGTCTAGTACTACCGACGTGCTCACGGTACCCAGCCCGAAAGCAGGTATGATGGTGTACAACACCAATGCAACGCTAACCTCTTCCAATCCACTTTACCTGTCGGCAGGTGTAGGGGTGTACTACTATGATGGTACAGGCTGGGTTTATGCAGGAACCAACCTTGCAGGAAACAATTTCTGGAGTATCAATGGCAACAGTAATGCTGCCGATGGGATTAATTTCCTGGGAACCACCAATAACGTGGCTTTGAACTTCCGGATTTTCAACCAGAAGGCAGGTCGTTTGGACTTAGACGGTAATGCTGTTTATGGTTTCCAAGCAGGCAATACCATGAATACGGGTACGCCCTTGTACAATACCTTGATAGGTTCCGGTGCGGGAGCTGCAGTGACAAACGGTACCAATAATACCGGGATTGGTTACCAAGCATTACAAAATATTGCTACTGGCTTTAACAATGTAGGTGTTGGTTATCGTGCTGGAGCAAATTATGCAGGTGTTCACGATAATACACTCCTAGGTAACGGCGCGGATGTAACCGCTGTGGGTATTAATTATGCCACAGCGATTGGTTCCGGTGCACAAGTAAGTAAGAGCAATAGCGTAATCTTAGGTAGAACGAGTGATAGTGTAGGTATCGGCAACACTGCACCTACAAACAAATTGCACGTAACGGGTACAGATCCTTTGCGCCTCCAAACACTAACTTCTCAAGTTATTGATACCAATACAGAGCAAGTAGTAACCATCGATAATTCCGGCGTGGTACATCGTACTCCTGTTTCAGCTGTGATCAGCCCGATAACAGCTACCAATGGTCTTACGCGGAATGTAAATGATATTCAACTTGGAGGTACGCTAAGTCATCCAACCACAATTGTCACGGGTGGTAATGATCTTAGTCTGACCGGCACTGGCAACTTGAATGTTGCTGCGAACGTAAATGCTAACAATGCAAACGTAACCGGAGCAACGACCACTGGTACCTTAACTACCGCAACAACTGCCGGGGTGGGGACAAATTTGACGGTTGGTGCAAATACACAAACCAGTACCTTGACTGCAACGGGTATCCCAGCAGGTACCGCCACTAACGAAGTGTTGAATATTACTTCCGGCGGTGTTGTACAGAAAGTAACACCGGCTGCCTTAGTTTCTGCAGGTATCCAAGCGGATAACGGTACATCAGTTGGTACCGGTGCTAATGCAGGAAAGGTAGTATTGGGTGGTACCTTGAATCAACCAACAACAATTGCAACAGCAGGCAATAACCTAGACATCACCGGCGCGGGCAACTTGAATGTGGCCAGCCAAGTGAACGCAGGTAGCCTCAATGTTTCCGGCGCTTCTACTACAAATGGTATTACCAACACCGGCAACATCACGAACACCGGCAACATCAATAATTCCGGCGATGTGAGCACAACAGGTAATGCAACAGTTGGTGGAACTCTTGGTGTAACCGGAGCTACTACAACAAATGGTATCAGCAATACGGGCAACATCAGCACCACTGCGAATACCTCAACTGCTACTTTGACCGCTACTGCTATCCCAGCAGGTACCGCGACCAACGAAGTGTTGAACATCACTTCTGGCGGCGTTGTTGAGAAAATCACACCAGCAGCTTTGGTATCAGCAGGTATCCAAGCGGATAATGGTACTTCAATTGGTACGGGTGCTAATGCAGGTAAAGTGGTGTTAGGAGGTACATTGAATACGCCAACTACTGTAGCTACCGACGCAACTAATACACTTACCCTAGCAGGCTTGCAGCCTGGTGCGGGTACTGATGCTATCGTTACTAACAATGGTGGAGTATTGCGTAGCGCTTCCAGCCTGACTAATGCTCAAGTTGATGATAACTTGACGATCAACGGCGGTACAATTGACAACTCTCCAATCGGTGCAACAACACCAAGTTCAGCTAAGGTGACTACCTTGGATGCGAGCGGCGCAACGACTACAAATGGTATCAGCAATACAGGCAACATCAGCACCACTGCGAATACCTCAACTGCTACTTTGACCGCTACTGCTATCCCAGCAGGTACCGCGACCAACGAAGTGTTGAACATCACTTCTGG
>JAFDYA010000077.1 GCA_018267675.1 Bacteroidota bacterium | reverse complement strand
CGAAGCGACTATAACGTCATTGCGAGGAAGGAGGCTTTGCGACGGACGAAGCAATCCAGCAGAAACTCCTAACTGGATTGCTTCGCCTTCGGCTCGCAAGGACGGAGTAACGTTAGTGTACTTGCTGGGAAGCATGCCCGAAGTTATCATTCTTTCAGCCATTTTTTGTTCCATACCGCGCCCGCTTTGTTTTGTAGCCGGAGATAATACGGGCCATTGTTTAATGCTGATACGAACTCGAGTCGGTCGAAAAAAAATCAGCCCAACTCTTTTGGGAGCTAGGCTGTTTCAAAAAATACTCAAAAGTTTAAAGTGCTAAATCTGAATCGTCAGCAGCACTTGGTGTTGTTGTGTTCGCGTCGGCAACCGAATTGACTTGGCCGGTAGCATTGTTTTGTTCGTTGCGTGCTGGGCGTTCTTCGCGTTTTGGCCGATCGCCATTGCGCTCTGGGCGCGGGCCACGGTCATTGCGGGGGCCACGGTCATTGCCTTCACGACGTGGGCGGTCATTGCGCTCGCTTCGCTCGCGCGGAGCAGGCTCCACATAGCCTTCAGGTTTTTCCAAGAGCGCTTTGCGGCTCAAGCGGAGTTTGCCTGTCTTTGGATCAGTGCCAATCAATTTGATCGTTACTTTATCGCCTTCTTTCATGATGCCCTCCAGAGAGTCAATGCGGCTATAGCTCACTTCGGAGATATGCAACAAGCCTTGCTTGCCCGGCATGAACTCAATAAATGCGCCAAATGGCATTATGCTTTTTACAGTCCCTTCATAGGTTTCACCAATTTCCGGTTGTTGCACAATTCCTTTCACCCAAGACATTGCCTTGTCTAGATTTGCACGGTTGTTGGAGAATATTTTCACATAACCCTTGCCATCTGCTTCGTCCACAGAAATTTTGGTGTCTGTCTCCCGCTGAATCTCTTGAATGATTTTACCACCCGGGCCGATGATTGCACCAATAAATTCGGCATCAATGATGATCTGCTCAACTCGTGGTGTGTGAGGCTTCAAATCCGGACGATGTGCCGGGATGCAGGCATACATAGCGTCTAAGATGTGCATACGGCCATCTTTAGCTTGTGCCAGAGCTTTCCGCATAATATCCATAGAGAGGCCATCTACCTTAATATCCATTTGGATGCCGCAGATACCATCCCGAGTTCCGGTTACTTTGAAGTCCATATCACCGAGGTGGTCTTCATCGCCGAGGATATCGGTGAGGATTGCGGTTTTGCCATCTTGTGCCCGAGCAATGAGGCCCATGGCTACACCACTCACGTGTTTTGGGAAGGGGATACCGGCATCCATTAGTGCAAGCGAACCGGCGCAAACAGTAGCCATAGACGAGGAGCCGTTGCTCTCATAGATATCACTCACTACCCGCACGGTGTAAGGATATTCTTTGCCTGGCATCATTTGCTCCAAGGAGCGTTTTGCCAGATTGCCGTGACCAATTTCCCGACGACCGGGGCCACGTAGGGGCTTTGTTTCGCCGGTAGAATAGGGTGGGAAATTGTAGTGCAGGAAGAACTTGACATAGTCAGAAACAGCCGCACTTTCAATCAATAGTTCATCCTCGGAAGTGCCCAAAGTAACTGTTGTCATGGACTGAGTCTCCCCCCGCGTAAAGAGCGCATTGCCGTGAGGGCCGGGTAGGTAATTGACTTCCATGGCTAGTGGACGAACTTCTGTCGTCTTCCGGCCATCTAGACGCACCTCTTCGTCCAAGATCATGTTGCGGACGGAGTAGTACTGGAGGTCTTCGTAGTATTTGCGAACCAGTGCTTGGTTTGCAGCGGATAGGCCACCTTCTTCTTCTGTTTTGTCAAACGTGAAATGCGCTTTGATTTCTTCGTAAAGTGCTTTGAAGGCATCGCTCCGAACGTGCTTTGCGGAAGCTGCACGCGCAATGGCCATTACTTTTTCTTTGGCAAAGGCTTGTACCTTGTCATTGAGTTCTTGGTTTTCGGCGGCAGGTGTCCAAGTGCGTTTCGCTGGGTTGCCTACTTTGGCACGGAGTTCTTCCTGAAGTTTTACTTGCTTGAGGATGGCATCATGCGCCAGCTCAATAGCAAGAACGACGTCGTCTTCGCTACATTCCTTGGCTTCACCTTCCAGCATCATGATGTTCTTTTCAGTTGCAGCAATGATGAAGTCCATGTCGGCGGTTGCCAGTTGGCTGCGAGTAGGATTGATGATCATTTTACCATCCACGCGACCCACCCGGACTTCAGAGATGATTTCTTGAATGGGCACATCGGACACGGCTAATGCGGCAGAGGCAGCAAGGCAGGCGAGTGCATCTGGCATCACTTCGGGGTCGGAGGAGATGAGGTTGACGATTACCTGCACTTCGCAGAGATAGTCTTCTGGAAACAGTGGGCGCAGGGCGCGGTCAATGAGGCGGGAGATGAGGACTTCAGAGTCTGTGATCCGGCCTTCGCGTTTGAAGAAGGAACCGGGGATACGACCTGCAGAAGCAAACTTTTCTTGGTAGTCCACGGTAAGTGGGAAAAAGCTTTGGCCGGGTTTGGGTTCGCGGGCGGCTACAACTGTAGCTAGGATAGCCGCGTTGCCACAACGAAGCAGTACCGAGCCGTCTGCTTGGCGGGCTAGTTTACCCGTCTCTAGGGAGATGGTTTGTCCGTTGTCCAAGGTCATGGATACGGAGCTTGCATTAAATGTCAGCATAAGGATGAGATAAAAAATGTGCTACTTGTTTCAGCTTTGGGCAAGTAGCGGATGAAAATTGAAATAGCTAAAGAGGGATGTAACCGAAAAACCTTAAATGGTTTATTGGTTGGGATAAAACAAATATTCCCAACCGGGTAGAGTTGGGAATATTACGAAAAGGCATGTCGAATTATTTACGCAAACCGAGCTTCTCGATGAGGGAGCGATAAAGGTTGATATCTTTACGGCTCAGGTAGGAAAGTAAGCGTTTGCGACGCCCTACCATCTTCACGAGGTTCAGTTCGGAATTAAAGTCTTTTTTGTTTGTCTTGATATGCGCAGAGATGTGATTGATGCGTTCGGTAAGCATGGCCACTTGAGCTTCTACGGAGCCAGTGTTGGTTTCAGCACCACCGTAGGTGTTGAATAGTTGTTTTTTGTTTTCGGCAGTAAGATGAGACATGTATCGTCAGATTTTGAGCGGATTGCTCCTATTTTTAAGTGTGCAAATGTAATACTTGCCGTGGAAAGAAAAAAAAATATTTTTGTGAGTATTGATTTTGATATTCGGGGTGGAAGTATATGTATGTCCGGTCTAAGATGCGAAATCGCGAATTTCATTTTTCTCAGATCAGCCATGCTGAAAACTGAATAGAGTAGGTCTAATTTATTTAATTGAAATTGAGTTATGCGATCCATTTTAAAATTTTTACTACTTACGGTTTTTTTTACCGGAACCTGCCAACTTGCCTCGGCCTATTTTTATATTACTACAGCGCTTCAAGGTATCGCTACCTGCCCTAATGGCGGGCCTTGTGCCACTGTGGAAGTCACACTTTGGGATCATGTGCTTGGCGTGACGGGGACGGAATATGACATCATGAAGGGCAGAGGAGTATTCAAAATAGGGGATTGTGGCTATGTAGCTCCTCGTCCAGATTGTGCCGACCCGGTGGCCATCAACGGTGCTGAGCTGTTTACGGAACCGAGTTCACCGGTTTGTGCCGGAGAATGGTTACAATATCCCGGGGTAACAAAATTGGTTCAAACAGCTTTAGCGCAAGATTTGGAGGGGCAGACCGCACAGCCCGCAATGCTACGGCAAGTGCTGCAAGCTACAGATCAAAAAGTGATACTTTTCCCGAATCCGGCCACAAGGGCAATATCCATAAGGTTGAAAGCTGATAATTTGAATCGGGCAACTCTTATGTTAATCGACAATTCAGGAAAGATGATTTCTCGCCAAAGTATCGCGACCGGCAAGGGGGATTTTCAGATGACGAAGGATGTGAGCCAATTCGCTAGAGGTACTTATACTCTAGAGTTTCAAGATGTACCCGGGCATAGGTCAAAGCAGCAGTTTGTGTTGAGATAGGGAAAGACCATTGGGCTAGATCGCACGACTGATATTGTGTTAGCCATATTAAAAAAGTAGGCTGTCTCGTTCATTTGAGACAGCCTACTTTTTTTGTACTTTAGATATACGGAATGTAGCTAACTGATTTCTGTAAATGCTTTACAATCCAAATTTAGCTCTCCTGTTCCAACACCGTACTATTCACCGGTGGGATACTTTCATTAGGTGTGTCGTTTTCAGCAAATGGACGTTGACCAATTAAGCGTTCCAAATCGTCTTTAAACAATACTTCGCGCTTGAGCAACTCGTTGGCCAATGCATGAAGAGCTTCCAGGTGTTGTGCTAGGAGTTCTTTGGTGCGATTGTACTGCGTCAAGATTAGGGAGCGAACTTCCTCGTCGATAATGCGTGCTGTCTCATCGGAGTAAGGTTTGGTCATGTTATAACCTTCTTCGTTGGCATTATGATAGGAGATATTGCCCATCTTCGGGTTCATACCATAGATGGTCACCATGCTATAGGCCATTTTTGTGATGCGCTCCAAGTCGTTTTGTGCACCGGTAGAGACCTTACCAAAGATCAACTCTTCGGCAGCGCGGCCACCAAACAAAGCGACCATTTGATCATTGAGCTGTTCAATATTGTAGAGGTATTGTTCCTTAGGTAGATATTGTGCGTAGCCCAATGCAGCAACGCCTCTTGGCACGATGCTCACTTTGACCAGTGGGTGTCCATGTTCCAAGAACCAGCCACAGATGGCATGTCCGGCTTCATGGAAGGCGATGATTTTCTTTTCTTCTGGAGAGATGATCTTGTTTTTCTTTTCCAAACCACCAATTACCCGATCGATTGCATCATTGAAATCCTGCATTTTCACTTCCTCTTGGCCTTTACGAGCTGCGATGAGGGCGGCTTCATTGCAGATATTGGCAATGTCTGCACCGGCAAATCCGGGAGTTTGAACTGCCAGCTTTTTGATGTCCAGGTCTTTGGATTTTTTGATGGGTTGTAGGTGTACTTCAAAGATTTTTTCTCTACCATTCACGTCCGGCACGTCAATAGATATTTGGCGGTCGAAGCGTCCTGGGCGGAGCAGGGCGGTGTCGAGGACATCAGGCCGGTTGGTGGCGGCGAGGACAATGATGCCACTTTCGCCGGAGAAACCATCCATCTCTACAAGTAGCGAATTGAGGGTGTTTTCTCGTTCATCATTGCTCATTACCGCATTTTTCCCGCGAGCGCGGCCAATAGCGTCAATCTCATCAATAAATACGATGCAGGGGGCTTTTTCGCGGGCTTGTTTGAAAAGGTCACGTACTCGGCTGGCACCAACTCCAACAAAAAGCTCTACGAAGTCGGAACCACTCATAGAGAAGAAGGGTACTTGTGCTTCTCCGGCAACAGCTTTTGCCAAGAGTGTTTTACCAGTTCCGGGAGGGCCTACCAGCAAAGCACCTTTAGGAATCTTACCACCGAGGTTGGTGTATTTCTTGGGGTTTTTCAGGAAATCAACGATTTCCATTACCTCAACTTTTGCTTCATCCAAGCCGGCTACGTCATTAAAGGTTACCGTTACTTTTGTTCCTTTTTCAAATAATTGCGCTTTGCTCTTGCCAATATTGAACAAGCCGCCAGGACCGCCGCCACTCGCCGGGCCACCCATTTTGCGCATAATCAAAAACCACATGGCGACCAAGATGATGATCGGCAATAAGAAATTGCTCAATGCGTCGTGTAGGAAGTTATTGGTTTTTACATAGATTACTTTCGGCTCTTCTACTCCTGGGGGTAGTGATTTAACTGCGTTGGTCCAGTTGTCATTCCATTGCTGTACCGTTCCAATTTTAAAGGAATAGATATTTTGCTTCTCTGCATTGCGTGCGGCGGTTACGGGGCCAGTCTCGGCAGGGCTATTGTCTAAGCTTACTCCTGGCTTTAGATAGGCATTCACTTCGCCGTTATTCACTACTTCCACCTTGGCTATTTGGCCGGTGTTGAGGTATTTCTTTTGGAAATCCAAGAAGTTGTTTTGTTCGTCTGGAACAGAACCGCTGAATGATCCACTAAAAAATTGGACACCAAATATGGCAGCGATGATGATGGCATAAACCCAATAGATATTGAATTTTGGGCCTTTTTTCCCGGGTTTATTATTGGGGTTTCCCTCCTCGCTATTTCCAGATGGTCTGCCAAAGCGATTATTGCCTTGAGAGCCTTTTGAAGGGAGATTTTGCTGATTATTTTCTTCCATTATCCTTTCTTAAACGGTGCGCTTTGAATAGGTTGTTTGTATAGCGATGCCTTGATGCAAGATGCAAGTATTTCGGGCAATCGATTTGTTATTATTCTTCAGAATGTTCCTGGCGACCCGCGTCTAGCCATAGACTTTCTAAGTCATAGAATTTCCTTTGTTCCTTATTGAAGATATGCACCACGATATTGACGTAGTCCACAAGCGTCCAATGTTCTCCTCCTTCCGAATGATAGGGCTTTTCATCACAAGCTTTATACACGGCTTCAACTACAGCATCGCCGATAGCTTTAATCTGAACATAGCTTTGCGCTTCGCAGAGGATAAAAAAGTCCGATACGGCTTCATCAATTTTTCTTAGATCAAGGCTAACAATAGCCTCGCCTTTTTTCTCCTGAATGGCGGCAATAATTGTTTTAAAAATCTTGCTTGCTCGGCTGAGTCGAACAAGAGATTTTGGCCTTGCTTCTAGTTTGCTGATAATTTTCTCCAAATGAAATAATGCTTAACTGTACTCAACGACTAACTTTAGGTTCCTGAAACTTCAAAATTACGAATCATTTGCCGCTTCAAAATCTATTCTCCGATAATCTTCCAATTTTAGAACTGGAAAGTACAGATAGCACCAACAACTATGCCATGCGGCAAATAGAGGCAGATTCGGCAGAAAACGGTATGATGATTCTGGCAAATGCGCAGACAGGAGGCAAAGGTCAGCGCGGAAAACAGTGGGTAACTCCTGCCGGCGACGCACTTTTGATGAGTTTAATACTCCGCCCCAATTGCTCCTTACAGCAGCAGGCGCAGTTTATGGCAGTTGTAGCCCTTTCGGTTGTTCGGGTTTGTGCCCAATTTCTACCAAATATTCCAATTCAAATAAAATGGCCAAATGACATAATCATAGCCGACAAAAAGGCAGGTGGAATACTAATTGAAAACGTCCTTCGTGGGAGTTCTTGGGAATGGGCGGTGATAGGCATCGGCTTGAATGTGTATCAAATTGACTTTCCGAAACAGCTCCCGCTAGCCACAAGTTTACAGATTCATGCAAAAATTGAAGTTTCTATCAGGGACATAGCTCGGATGATACGAGCAAAGGTGTTGGAAACATTAGCGGATAGCCAGGATAGCCTTGTGGATTTTAATGAACATCTTTATCGGCGGGGGCAACAGCAAAAATTTTGTCAAGGTCAGACTACTTTTTGGGCTGAAGTTGAGAAGATGGACGAGCAAGGACATTTAGTATTGAAGCATGCTGATGGAACCCGGCAATCCATTACCCATGGTGCTTGGGAGTGGGTGTGGTAGCTTCGTAGTGCTAACCTTATTTATTTGCCGGTAGAATGGGGATAGTTTTCCCATCCGAATTTTATGAACGTTCACTTTAGTTTTCTTCTACTTGATGTGCTTTGTTTGCTAGCACTAGTAGCGGTTATTTTTTTCTACAGAATTCAGTCGAAACTATTTTCCCGGACCATGCTAAGTTCCTTAGTACTTGTCGGTGCCGGAGCAAGCTTTGTTTGTGTACTGCTCGTGAATCGGGGGATAGTCTGGTTTCAACAAGATTTCGTGTTGCCCTGGCTTTGTTTTGGGATGCCTCTTGAAGCCTATTGCTATTGCTTCCTCCTTCCCCTAATGGGTGTTGTGGTCGCATTATCCTATGATCATTATCACCCTAGCGGTAGTGGCCTAGCGCAAGCCTCGTGGCGGAATGCGTTGCAATTAGCAGCTATGCTCGGGATCTATGGTGTTGTCAATTTTGAGCGAGTTTATTCGTTAATAGCATTTGCCGGATGCGGCTCGGCCTTGCTTCTTGTCTATTTGCTCCGCAACTACAACCCCAATTTTAATGTGAATAGATTTTTGCGTCAGTATGCTTTTTGCTTGCTTCCGTTTTTTCTAGTTCACGGTCTTTTGACGTATCTCCCGATTCTCCAAACAGACGAGTCGGAGACCGTTGGCTTTCGTTTGTTGTCAATTCCGATTGAAGATGTGTTCCTAGGGATGGCGGTAGTGTTGCCAATCGTCTGGAGCTATAACTATTTTCAATTTCCCGGTAATTCGAAAGTGCAACCAGTTGAACAAGCTAATGATCATCCATAAATCGTAATCCCAAAATTTGCGGAAACTGACCTACTTCTTAATCTTAGGTTTAACCTACTAGAATACCGGCGATTGTTGCCGATAGGTAGGAGGCTAATGTGCCACAGAGTAAAGCTTTCATACCCAATTTTGCCAAGTCGGCTCGTCTTTCCGGCGCTAATGCGCTGATCCCTCCAATTTGCATCCCTACGGACGAGAAGTTGGCAAAGCCGCAAATCGCGACGGTAATAATGGTTAGCCCTTTTGAACTGGTTATGGGCAGCTCACCCGAGGTGAGCTTTGAGAAGGCAACAAACTCGTTGATACTTAGTTTTTGTCCGAGTAGGGTGGCAGCATGATTGACGTCTGCCATGGGTACACCCATTGCCCAAGCAAAGGGGTAAAATATTTTCGCAAAGATGAAATTCAAAGACAAGTTCAAGTCGGGGCTGAAGAGATGACCCAAATGCACCAGCGTCCAGTCGATAAAGGCAATGAGCGCAATGAAACCTATAAGCATGGCGATAACGTTCATGGAGATTTTAAAACCATCTGCGGCTCCATGAGAAATAGCATCGACGAGGTTACTGTAGCCGCTTTTTACCTCCATCTTCACCTTGCCCATCGTTTGTGATTCTTCGGTTTCCGGGTACACGATTTTAGAAATTACTAAGGCTCCGGGAGCTGCCATGAGCGAAGCTGCAATCAACTGGGGTGCAAAATCCATTCCGGCACGATGCCCCATATTGACATAAACTATGAGGATTCCTCCGGCAATACAAGCAAGGCTTCCGCTCATTGAGGCTAACAATTCCGACTTGGTCATGCCTTTCAGATAAGGACGAATCATTACCTGCGCTTCCACTTGTCCCACAAAAGCAGAAGCGACATTGCTCAAGGCTTCCGCACCGCTCACGCGCATGACAAAATTCATAGCCTTAGCGATGAGGGCAACGATTTTCTGCATGATGCCTAAATAATAAAACACTGCAACTAGCACACAAACTAAGATGATAGTAGCCGTAATATTGAAGGCAAAAACAAAAGTGCCGGGAGCAGAATAGTTTACCGTTTTGCCGCTAAAGTCCATCGCTCCGATGCCACCATATACAAAGTTGGCACCTTCCTTAGCGAAGCCTTCAATCTTCTCCATACCCTTGCCCAAAAATTGGAACGCCTTGTTGATAAAAGGTACTTTAAAAACGAGTATTGCTATGCCGGTTTGCAGTAGCAGTCCACTGACGACTAAGCGCCGATTAATTCGTTTACGATTGTTAGAAAAAAGATAGGCAAGCCCCAGAATCAGGACAATACCAATAAGGCCGGTAAAACGCTCCATTAATATTTTTTAGGGCATTAAAGATAATTGGGGATTGAAAGCATCAAACTTTTCAGCCATTAACTTTGCCCCGATGCTCAGAGTAGGAAAAATAGTTGCTACACATGGATTAGCCGGAGATGTGGTATTCACGCATATTGCCGGAAAAAGGTCGTGGTTAAAACCTGGAGATGTTCTTTTTCTTGCCTTGCAAAAGGGAAGTTTTATTCCTTACTTTATTAAAGGGGTACGCTCGGAGAAATTAGATGAAATGATCCTGAGTTTAGAGGACTGCAACACGGTTGAGGCGGCGCGACGCTTGGTGGGAAAAGAGGTGTTTGTGAAGGATGAAGTCTTACAAACGGCAGCTATCGATTCACCATTATTATGGCTGGGCTTTGAAGCGATAGATCAACACGCCGGCAACCTTGGCCCGATTCAAGATGTCTATAAAACAGCACAACAATGGCTGGCGACAGTGGTAGTAAATGGAAAGGAAGCCTTGCTGCCCTTGATCGAGCAAACACTTCGCAAGGTAGATGTGAAAGCTAAACGCCTGTATCTTGATTTGCCACCAGGGCTTTTGGAAGTGTATTTGGACTGATATTAAACTGGGCGTATTTTAAACAAAATGTAGGTGAGTATTAATCAAAACACCTTTAATTGTAGCAAGTAATTTATGCGGATCGATATCATTTCTGTAGTCCCGGCTTTGTTGGAGTCGCCGTTTGCGCATTCCATTATGAAGCGGGCGCAACAAAGAGGCTTGCTCGAAGTGGTGGTACATAACCTACGGGATCATACTCCCTATAAGCATGGCCAAGTGGATGATTATCAGTTTGGGGGCGGGGCAGGAATGGTGATGATGCCGGAGCCTTTGGCTGTTTTGATTGAAAAATTGCAGGCAGAACGCACATACGATGAGGTGATTTTTATGACACCCGACGGAGCAACCTTTGAGCAGCAAACTGCGAATCGGATGTCGTTAATGCAAAATGTGATGATCATCTGCGGACATTATAAAGGAATTGATGAACGGATCCGACAACGATACGTTAGCCTTGAACTTTCAATTGGTGACTTTGTATTGAGTGGGGGAGAATTAGCAGCGGCGGTAGTTGTGGATGCTGTTGGGCGCTTGATACCCGGAGTGCTTAATGATGAAACATCTGCTTTGTCCGATTCTTTTCAGGATGGATATCTAGCTCCTCCTGTATATACACGGCCTGCAGAATGGCGAGGCATGTCAGTACCGGAGGCATTGCTTTGCGGTGATCCAAAAAAGATTGAAGAATGGCGACATCAGGCGTCATTACAGCGGACAGAGCAGCGGAGGCCGGATCTATTGGCGGACAATTAATGCATCTTTTAGGGTGTGGATAAAATTATTTGCACAGAATTAAGTATAAATGCCTATTTTTGCAGCCCAAAACTGAATTAAACCATGGACGCAATAGCTTTTGTTCACGAGCAGATGACTCCCAGCCGCCAAGTTCCGGATTTTAAAGCCGGTGATAATGTGACGGTTAACTATAAAATTGTAGAAGGTACCAAAGAGCGTATTCAAAGCTTTAAGGGTGACGTAATCAAGCGTCAGGGTACTGGTGCAACACAAACATTTACGGTGCGTAAAATTAGCGATGGTGTTGGTGTTGAGCGCCTTTTTCCGCTTTTCTCTCCTCATATCGAATCTATCACTTTGAATAAGAGTGGTCGTGTGAAACGCGCTAAACT
>JAFDYA010000076.1 GCA_018267675.1 Bacteroidota bacterium | reverse complement strand
CCAGAAAAGACCCCGAAGACGGCATGCCAAGATATCCACTAGAACCACCACTAGATGAAGGATCAATAAACATTCCGCCATCATTTTGGCCAACTGTATCCGGACTAGTAGAACAGGAAACACCTGCGCTGACCCCAGGGATCACAGTTGTTCCTCCCGGGACTACTGGATAGATTATTACTGACCCTGGCGCGAAGTAGTTTAGCACTGCCATATAAAATGGACAGGGCGAAGTGTTCACAATTGTTATTGTAGCATTTGCTACAAATCCAGTGCAAACGATGCAAACGAGCAAAATAAGTTTCTTCATAAAAAAATTTTTTGGGGTGAAAAAGGAAATTAAAAATCTGTTTTTTTTTGAAAAAAAATGTTAAATACAATTACTTTCCTTAAATTTGATCAATATTTTCAGAAACACAGTCCTTATGTGCTCAAAATTGTTTAAAAAACTCCTTCTTTTTTTATTACTTGTACTAAGCAATGGATTTGCCCAAGCACAAATGCAGGGTTGGCAATGGGCGAAACGAACGAGTACGAATCACTATTCAATGACTAGATGGTATCCTTCCGGTACAAAAGAAATAGCTACAGATAGGGAAGGCAATGTGTATTTGGCGGTACTTTCACCGGATACCAATGCAAGCATTGACGGAAATCCTGTTAAAAAATGGGGTAAAATTAATGGGATACTCGTAAGCTTTTCTTGTGATGGTCGCTATCGTTGGAATAAAGCTATCGGCTGTGCAAATGATTCAGTTGATTTGTTGTCCATAAAAACTGATTCGATGAGCAATGTCTATCTCTGTGGTGTCATGAATCTTAAGTCATCTTCCGGCCATTCAGTAAATGGATATATCGATACTGACACCACCATCATTGGGAATAGTTACCGAAAAATATTCATAGCTAAGTGGGACTCGTCAGGCAATTTTAAATGGTTGCGGATGCCCCAACCCGATACTATTAGCTACCTAAATTCTTTTCGCTATAATTCAGTAATTGGGATGGACGTAACTAATGCTGGAACAGTTCACCTAGCATGTTACCTTAGCCCAGGTGGTTATGCTGGATACAGGATGAATGTATATACCAGTGGCGCTTACGTGATTCGATATGATTCTAGCGGGAATTACTCTGGCAACACAATATTACAAGGAAAAGATCTTTCCAACAACTATATGCAAGCGGAAGGTTATCATTGGCGCCCAATGTTTCAAAAGTATTTTAAATATGACCAGACCAATAATCGTTATATTATATATGGAAAATTGATGGATGAAAAAATTCTACTTGGATCAGATTATAAAGAACTGAATGGTAACACACCCAATAAAGCTGGGTTTATTGCAAGTTTTAATAGCTCAACTGGGAAAGCTGTCTTTGTCAAGTATTCCAACATAATCCCAGGGCAAAGTGATACAAGCGCTTCAATTGAAGACCTAGCTATTGACAATCAGGGATATATATATATCAGTGGCGACGCTCAGAGTGGTACTCAATTTAATGGACTTCGCTTTAAAAATCCGAAAAATCAATGGACGAGCTTTTTTATGAAGTTGGATGGCAATAACGGTGATACCTTGTGGACATTGAAAGGACAATACACAGGCGCATATGATGTCGGACATATAATTAGTAGAACTTTCAATTCTCTAACTACTTCAAACGGTGTGGTTAGTATTGTTGCTCAATATAATGACAGCCTCAATTTCCCAAATTTAAGCATTCACGATTCCCGCTTTAACGATACACCAAGTCTATATTTACTTCAACTCAATGCAACGACCGGTGCCATCAATCAGGCAAGTGTAATCCCATCCATCAGCAGCTTTAATTCTGCCATCACCCACGACCAACGGGGCAATGTCTATCTTGCCGGTGTTTGTGGTGATTCCATTCAATTCGGTAATCCCAACAACCCCGCAGCTACTAGTTTTCACCTAAACGGAAATTTATATACTGATTTTTTTATGTACCTCGCCAAATGGGGCGTACCAAGCTGCTCCTGTAGCCCTCCAAAAGCCAATTTTACAGAAGGAACGAGTTCCGGTAAAACGGTGGTTTACACCTATTCCGGCAGCACACTTGGCCTAGATAGCCTCGTGTGGGACTGGGGCGACGGGCATAGTAGCACCGTAGTTTCCGGCTTTAGCACTCCCATCAACCATACCTACCCCAGCACGGGCAAACAATATCAAGTCTGTGTAAACGTGTATGGCTTCTGCGGCTCCGGCCAATATTGCGATCTTTCCGCTCCGGTCTCAGTGAATTCCGCGCTCTGCACAGCTTCCGGGGCATTCTTGTATCCTAATCCGGCTCAAGATTTAGTGTATCTCACCAATGCAGAAGGGGCAGAACTGAGCATCCAAAACTATTTGGGGCAAACACTCCATAGATTTACCATTACTTCAAAAAAGGAGCAAGTCAGAATACATGATCTAGCTGCCGGGCTTTACCTAATGCAGATAAAACATGCTGATGGACGGCGGGAGGTGTTGCGCTGGACGAAGGAGTGAGGGGAGCCAACACAATTCTAGCGAAGCAATAATTTCCAATTCCGAACATTGTCGGTGTCTTGCTCATTTGCGATTAAGCTAAGCGTTGCCGACTTTGCCTCTGCCAAACGATCAATTGTCTGTTGCGACTTTTGCTTCTCGCCGTCATAACGCTTCTGATAATAATTCTGAAGCGCAAACAGATTGCTCCCCATAGCAAAGCGATAGGGCTTTATACTTTCATCGGTGGCCATCTTTAATAGTAGATTCAAGGTCTTTTCATACACTGAATCATTAGCTACTGCCATAGCATAGTCGTCAAGTACATTGGCGAATGCCACTTTAGTCGCACCGTAAAACCCGGGAGCCATCGCTTCAAAACGTCCTATATCCTGCGGATTCCCTTTAGTCACCAATGCAGCCCAAACAGCGTACAATAAGGCATTTTTAGGATCGGTATCCCGTAGGCTACTTGCTAAAGAATAAGCTCGCTCGGGATCTATCTGTTGCATGGCTGCCAGAGCCGCACCACCAACAAGATAGGAGTGGTCGGTCACGGCCTTTAGGATTTCTCCTTCTTCCTTTGCTTGTTTCCAAACCCCGGCAAGCGTCAAAGCAGCTGCCCGCACTTTGTTGTCCGATTCATTTTGCAATGCAAAACTTACTTGAGCTGCCAATTGTGACTTCCATGATTCCCTTGAAATAGTGGCTGCTTGCGCAAACGCATAGGCACGCACACCCGGGAGTTTGTCCATCATTCCGGCCCGAATAATGTCTATTGCCATCTGTTGGCTTTCCGCCTTGACGGCTGCATCAATACTCCGAATCTTGCTTCGGTAACTATCGCTCCATTTCACTTGCTTCAACCAATCGTCCAAGGGTTTGTCTTCGCTAATAATTCCAGGTAGGAAACCGCCTTCATCAGGTATAATTAAGGGGCGCATATTGTTCTTGTAGGCATAAGTATAGCTCGTATTTCGGCGAGAAATATCCCAAGTCAGTTCCTGCTTTTTTTCCGTCGGCCCATACCAAATTGCTGTTCGTAAAGCCAAGTTGTATTTGAATGTAGAATCCACAGAAGTTTGCTGTCGAATGCGAACCGTAAGCTTGCCCGCAACATCATCATACTGATATTGAATTGTGAGCTTTGGGTGCCCCCCATGATAATACCATTGGTTGAAAAATTGTGTCCAATCCGTACCGGTAGCTTGCTCCAGTGCAAGGCGCCATTGTGTAGCTTCTGCGGCTTGCAAAGCGTTTCCGCTTAGGTATATCTTCATTGCCCGATTGAATAGTGTATCGCCCACCAGGCTATGGATATAGCGCAGAATACTTCCCCCTTTTTGATAGGAAACCCGGTCAAACATTGCTTCCTTGTCGGCATAATGGAACCGAACCAGCGGTGGATCACTTTTCTGCGAAGCTTGCAAATACCGATTCAGATCCTGATGTGCTAACTCATCTGCATTCGCTTGCCCATATTGATGCCGCCGCCATAGATACTCACCAAACGTGGCGAAGCTCTCATTGAGCGTAAGGTTGCTCCAGGATTCCGCCGTCACATAATCCCCAAACCATTGATGAAACAACTCATGAGCCACCACATCTTCCGATCCATAATCCAGCAGCTGACGGTCATTCTGATTCACAAACTCCCCAAAAAGGGAAGCAGAAGTGTTCTCCATGGCGCCACTCACATAGTCCCGTACCACGATTTGACTATAAGTATCCCAGGGGTAAGGCACTCCGGTGGCCTTTGAGAAAAATTCTATCATTTCAGGAGTACCCTTAAACATGCCCTTGGCATAGGGTGCAAAATCGGGTTCGGTGTAATAATTCACATCATGAAACTGTCCTTGCGCATCTCGGTATTGCTCCTTGGCCACATCAAACCGACCAATAGCAAACATGATAGCATAGACTTGTATTGGTTTATCCATCCGCCACTCGTCCCGCCGGAAGCCTGCGCCGAAAGCTTTACTGGCTATGAGTTGCCCATTACTCAAGGTCTGCATCGTATCCGGTACAATTAACGCAATATCTGTAGTCGTGCGTTGGTTGGGCTTGTCGATAGTAGGCAGCCAATGTGAATTGCTCTCTGTCTCGCCCTGGGTCCAAATCTGCACCGGCTTGCCTGGAATTTCATGTCGAGTATTAATAAAATACAAGCCCCGATCCTCTGATATGGCTGCACTCCCGCCCGATTTTGTACTATAAGGCATTGCGGTATAACGAATCAACATTTCTCTCGCTATTGGCGTGGAGATATTGCCGAAGTCTTGCCCACGAACATCAATTTTTAGTTGTAGGCTATCATAGGTATAAGGCAGTCGATACGTGCTTGTTCCATCTTTCCCAATTAGCGATACTTCATCAATCTTCATTCCCTTAGCATCCAACACCAAGGTATCCGGTGCTGTGAGATAGGGTTGGATGCGCAAGCTCGCCACCCCATCGGCTGTTCGATCTTGGAAATTGAACTTAAGCTCCACCGCACTGTGTACAATATCCCAAACTCGGGGAGTAGTTGCCCGGTAGATATCTATGGGATTATTATTCGCTGACACAGTGAGACCGGGTAATGATTCCTGCCGCACGATAGCTTTTTTGTTGCTCCCACAGGATGACAGCACGCTCACACAGAGCACAACCGAAAGAAAATTATGTAATCGATTCAAGGGAAAAAATTAGTCCGCAAAATTCCATCTTTTATGAAAACCAAAAATCCACCGCCTTTTTTTAAAAGCGTTAGCGAAATATATTTGTACTACCCTTCTCTAACCTATAAAACTAGACCTATGAATTTTGAAGACGTGATTCTGAAGCCCGGGGCCACATTGGAGCAAATGGCAATAGACTATGGCTATTCCCCCCGCGAATGGACAAAAATCTGGAATGATCCCAAAAATGCCCGCTTGGTTCAACAGCGCAAAAAGCCGGAAAAATTATTGTCAGGAGATAAAATAATCGTCCCTATTCCCTGGATAATCAATTCCAACAAAATGCAGCAAGTAGCTGGTAAAGCTGGGCATTTCGAAATCAACGCAAAACGAAATGGCAGGCAGGGAAAGAATATCCGATGGCTGCAAACAGTATTTGCGGACAACCAACCCATGTTTCCCCCCTCTTCATTTTCTGTGGATTTACCGACAGACGATGATGAACCATTTTATTACACCGCGCAGGAGGAGAAAGACCACCCGGATTATCGGACGGATTTTTACGACGCACCCTTTCGGAATCCACCTAGAGACCGGACCACTACATGGCGTGCTGTATTGTCCATCGGCGTGATTACTGAAAAGCGGGTGTCAATTTTGGACGCAATTGTGTGGGGCGTAGATTTTAAAAAAGATGGGGCCAATTCGATTTATAAACCACGTGCAGCAACCAGCCTGGAACTCAAAGGACATATCCAACTGCTGCAATCGGGCAAGGGAAAGACCAAAACATTTAAAGCCGGCGGATGGGATTTTAGAAAGGCCTTAAAATAGTAAGTGATGAAGTCCATAAATATGTTACTGATAGCTTGCATGTTCCTTGCCATTTCCTGCAATGCCCAAAAATCAAAATCCGGGAAAACCATATCCTATAAAACCCCTAATCAGGAAATGCAACAACAAAAACTACCGATTGACGCAAAAAAGAGTGAGGCCGCTAAAGCCATCATCCGAGCCGTATTGATCCATAAAGGGACAGGTGATAAATACATTTGGGATACGGTACAAGTCATTGCTGTTTTAAAGAATGATTTGAATTTCAAATTCCCCGAAAAGCTAGCAGTAGCGCGCTATTCCTGGGATGAAGGCTTTAAATGCCCCGGAGAATTTGTACTCTATTTGAACCCCTATCCGCTGGGTGCACAGGAGCTCAATGAGGACAATGCCTGGATGCGACTAGGAGGCAAAAGCGAGGAAGCAACCGCTTGCTTGGAATAAATACCCTGCAGTTTTATGTGGATATAATTGACAAAAACCAAAGAACTACTTGAGGCTAGGGACTTAATTTTGCCAAATGCTTCAAACTATCGTGAATGGCCATCATTCGTTTTCGTTGGAAAAGGAAGACGGTCCTTTGTTGATCAACAATGCTCCCGCAGCCATAGCTATTCAAAAAAACAAGTCCGGAATTATAAGTGTACTTCTGGATGGAAAAAGCTATGAAGCCTACGTGGAAAAAATTGATCGGGATGCGAAAGAAGTGAAGCTGCGCATCGATGATCAAAGATTTACCATCAGCATCAAAGAACCCATCGACCAGTTGCTGCGCCAAATGGGGCTGGACAGTGCCCTAGGCAAAAAGGCGGAAGCGCTCAAAGCACCAATGCCAGGAATGATTTTGAAAATATTGGTGCAGGAAGGACAAGAAATAAAAAAAGGGGAAGGCCTGCTCATTCTCGAAGCCATGAAAATGGAAAATGTCCTAAAAGCCGCCGCAGATGCCCGAGTAAAAACAATAAAAATTGCCGAAAAAACAGCAGTGGAAAAAGGAACTGTGTTGCTTGAATTCGAATGAAACAATTGAATTTCTTAAGGCTTTTAGCCGTATTAATGCTTGCCGGGCTGATGGCGAAAAATCCCGCTAGCGCCTTCTCCTACTTATACATTCAGGGAGACAAACAAACCCCTATCTATGTAAAACTTGAAGGTGGGATGCAGCCCCGCTATGGAAAAAACTATTGCATCATTCCACAAATGGCGCCAGGGCCGGCACATATAGAAATCCTATTTCAACAGAATGCCTATCCGGCTCAAAAATTCACCGTCTTGATGCCCGAATCCGGCAGCCGAGGATTCCTCCTCACCCACCAAGCCGATACCTGGATGCTCTACGATTTGCAACAAGGATTCTACTTACCTGCCGGAAATACTGAAGCTGAAGATAGACTGCCACAAGTCCTTGCTGCAACCAGCAACACCACCCAACACAATGGCCTGAATATCGACACCGGATCAAGCCAATCTACTCGTGCTCACGAGGACCCTTACATTATTGCTGATGTAGAAAAACAACAAAAACAAGCACAACAAAAAGTGCAGCAAGAAGCTACAAAAGCAGCAGAACCGGTAACAACAAAAGACGATCAACCCAATTTTATTAAAGGACTGGAACTGCCCAATCCTGCGTCTGATACAAAACCAACGACCATTGATCAAAGCGAAACAACAGGAAGCAGTCCAACAGCTACCGGCATCATCAACACCGATTGCCCCAGCCCACTCAGCAACGATGAATTTGCCAAAATATTCAACGAAATTTCCGGTTTTGAAACCGACGAAGACCGACTGGAATTCATGAGTAAAAAACTTGGCTTTTGCTACCAAACCTGGCAAGCACGGACACTGGTGAACCGCTTGGAAGGCGACGCCGCCCGATTTGAACTGTTAAAGAAACTATACCCCCGCATCACCGATCAAAGTGCCTTCCCCTTACTCGACGATCTCCTTTCCGCACCTGTGTGGAAGGCGGAATTTGACCAACTCATTCATCGTAAATAACTCATGAAATACAGTACCCTAGCCATTCTCGCGCTCTGTTGCCTTTACTTCATATCCTGCAAACCGGACAATGCACAAAAGCTCGTTGGTGCCTGGCAAGAAGTCCGAGTCATTAACCCGCAATTGGATTCCGCTCTATTTCAACAAACTGTTTTTGCCGATACCGTAGGCACCAGTACCGATTCTTTGCAGAACTATTTGCTCTATGGCGCAACAAATATCGACAGCTTTAAAGTCCATGCCAAGGCCAACCTAGACTCCTTCCGGAAAAATCAATTTTATGCCATCCAAGCCACCATTTTTGACTTTCAAAAAGGCGGGAAAATGTACCTCCATTCCTTAGATGGCGTGGACACGGCAAAATGGTTTATTGATGATGATGGGGCGCTGATACTTGACCAAGAACACAAGGCTGAAGGCAGTAAAATCCGGATGGAAATAAAAGAACTATCCGATACCCTACTTCAATTGAACTATAAGGAGCAATATCTAGAAAGTACTGCGGTTTTTAAACCTGTAAAAAAATAACTGGAGCTTATCTTTGAAGCTTTCAAAAACACACCACAATTATGCGTACTATTCAGTTTCGGCAGGCGCTTCGCGAAGCAATGGAAGAAGAAATGCGGCGCGACCCTTCTGTGTTTCTACTCGGAGAAGAAGTAGCCCAATACAATGGTGCTTATAAGGTGAGCCAAGGCATGTTGGAAGAGTTTGGCCCGCGCAGAATAATAGACACCCCGATAGCTGAATTAGGCTTTTCGGCAATTGCCGTAGGGGCTGCCTCCAATGGTACCCGCCCGATTGTAGAGTTTATGACTTGGAACTTTGCCATTCTCGCCATGGATCAAATTCAAAATCATGCGGCAAAAATGCTGGCTATGAGTGGCGGACAATTTGGATGCCCCATCGTGTTTCGGGGTGCCAATGGCTCAGCCGGACAGTTGGGCGCACAACACTCTCAGGCTTTTGAAAGTTACTACGGCAATATTCCCGGTATCAAAGTAATATCCGTCTCTAACCCCTACGATGCTAAAGGACTGCTCAAAAGCGCTATCCGTGACCCCAACCCTGTGGTGTTTATGGAGAGCGAAGTGATGTATGGCGACTTGGGTGAAGTACCCGAAGAAGAATATTTGATTCCAATTGGCGAATGCCGCATCGCCCGCGAAGGTAGCGATGTGACTATCGTCTCCTACAACAAGATGATGAAAGTGGCTCTGGGAGCGGCAGAAGAGCTACAGAAGGAAAATATCTCCGCTGAAGTGATTGATATCCGCACCATTCGCCCATTGGATTGGAAAACCATTGCAGCATCCGTGAAAAAAACCGGACGCTTGGTAATTGTTGAAGAACAATGGCCCTTTGCGTCCGTATCTTCTGAAATATCGTACCGTATTCAAAAAGAAGTTTTTGACTATCTGGATGCACCGATTAGGCGCATCACATCTGCCGATACCAGTATGCACTATGCCCCTAATTTAGTTGCGGCTGCGCTGCCAAATGTGGCCCGCACGGTGAAGCTGGTGAAAGAGGTGATGTATCTGGTGAAATAGACAACAGAAGAGACTATTTTACCCTTCCCCTTTCCGTCATTGCGAGGGCTTTGCCCGAAGCAATCCAGCAGGATCCCAGAACTGGATGGCTTCGTACCTCGCCATACCGAACTAACGCTACAGCACTAGGCAATAGGCTCGACATTACCTTTCTCGTCATTGCGAGGAGGCACGACGAAGCAATCCAGCCGCTTTACACTCCCGTTCCCGTCATTGCGAGGAGGCACGACGAAGCAATCCAGCCGTTTGTCTTCCGTTATTCCGTGACTACTTTTCTCCTTTCTGGATTGCTTCGCCTTCGGTTCGCAATGACGGAGTTGGTTCGGCATCCTTGCTCTAAAGTCCGTCATTGCGAGGTCTTTGCCTGAAGCAATCCATTGGTCGTTTCCCAATCATTCGTCTTTTTTACGCGCTCCCCCTTTCCGTCATTGCGAGGGCTTTGCCCGAAGCAATCCAGTGGTCGTTTTCCCATCACTCGTGCTGTTATTAGCAAGCGAAGGATATAATACCCCGCCGGTAGCCGCTGAACATCTATTGATGCACCTTCATCTATTTTCCCAGCCATCCGCACGGCGCCCAACATATCCAAAACCGCATATCGGCTTGTCCCCAGCAGACTTTGAACGTTTAGTACATGCTGCGTAGGGTTGGGATAGGTAAAGACATCTGCCGATCTGGCTACCGGGTGTTGTCACATTCTAAACGCCATCAGTGTCGCGGTAGGCGCGGCTACCTCCGTAAAGGTACCGGAACCCACAATCGTTGCGTGAACAATTGGCGGCTTCATCAGGACAAGCACTAGAAGCAAAAAGGGCGCAATGCGTAAATTACTGCGCCGTGTGTGTGTGTAGGTCTTAGCCACACACGAGTGTCACTGTACATGAGCTTGTAAATTTAATCTGCTAGAAAAGATATTAAGCAAAGCGCAATAATCAAGAAAACAAAAAAAATCCTTAGCCAATAAAGACTAAGGATTTTTTAAGCTCCCCCTGTTGGACTCGAACCAACGACCCCCTGATTAACAGTCAAGTGCTCTAACCAGCTGAGCTAAGGAGGAAACTGTTGTTTTAAGGAGCGCAAAAATAAAGGGCTTTCCCGTTCCTGCCAAAATAATTTTTTGCTTTCCTAAAATTTATTTTTTACTCATTGTTCCAGCCCAGCCCAGCTCGGCATTCCAGCACCGCAAAAGCCGCCAGCAGCCTAGCTTTCCGCCCAAATAAAACCCGCTACGATTCCTCCACAGGAGCCAGCTCCGGCTTCACCCGGAAGGTGAAGAATCGTTGTACCGCATAGCTAAAGAACGCCACAATGATATTGGTAAGGATATTAGCCACCGTGGCATAGATACCACAGGTGTAGTGAAAAAACGGAACAAAGAAATACGTAAGCACCGCGCAGGCGGCTACCGTGAGCAGGTATCGAAACAACTGCACCCTACCCCGCAAATTGCTCTCCTGAAAGACAATGTAGCGCGACATCAGGAAGCCGTAGGGAGTAGAGATGCAAAAGGCCACAATAGCCGCTGCTATGGCACTTCTCACCAAGATAAAGGAGGTCTGCACATCCTGCTCATGAAACAAGAAATGATAAGAAAGATAGTACACCCCAATATTGAGCACCGCGCCGGAGCCACCACAACTCAAATAGCGAAAGGTGCGCTTATCTATCCATCGCGCAAAAGGCTGATGAAAGAAGTCAATAATACTCAGAATGATCTGACGAAGCTTACCGAACACGGGCGCAAAAATAACGGTTTGAGCCGCCTGCACCGCTACCTATTTTCCGAAAATAAAAATCAGCACTACAAACCCGAGCTTGCCCATCTTTGTAGCACAATTATTGTCCAAAAGCTACCATGCAAGATCTCCATCAGTTTTTCGCGTTGCGTCATTTTATCGAAAATCACGAGCACCTGCAATATGACCCACTCCAGTGGGGCGCACAGCTACAATTTGCCACGCAAAACAATTTTGACTTTTCCGATGCCGATATCGTCCTACTCGGTTGTGGTGAAATGCGAGGCAATCAAGCAGATGCCGCCTACAGCGCCGCTCCGGATGCCATTCGCAAGGAATTGTACCAACTCTACAACTGGCACCCCAGCATCAAAATTGCCGACCTAGGCAACCTCCTTCAAGGTGCCAGCCTCAACGATTCTCGGGCCGCACTGAGAACCGTACTACAAGAACTACAGGAAGCCGGGAAAATAGTGATCCTTCTAGGTGGCACGCAAGACCTAAGCCTACAACAATACGAAGCCTTCAAAAACGAGCAAAAAGTCATCAATGCCGTGGTGGCCGACGCCCTGATCGACTTGGACGAATCCGAAACCATCACTGACAGAAGCTACCTGATGGATATGCTCACCGGCACACCCAATTTTGTGCAACACTACACCCACCTAGGCTTTCAGAGCTACTACGTACATCCGCAAATCTTGGAGACACTGGACAAGCTCCGCTTTGACTTCCTCCGAGTGGGCAAGCTCCGCGAACACCTGGACGAGGCCGAACCTGCCCTGCGGGAAGCACAGCTCTTCTCCATCGACCTTAATGTAGTCCGCTTCTCCGACTCCCCAGCCAATGCCAACGGCTCTCCCAATGGATTGGCAGGAGACGAAATCTGCGCCCTCACCCGTTTTGCGGGTGCCGGCGCCCACATGAACTCCCTCGGCTTCTACGGCTACGACCCCAAAAAAGACGTACAAGCCATGTCCGCAAAGCTCATCGCACAGATGATTTGGTACTTTGTAGATGGCTGCCTCCTACGCCGCCAAGAAGCCGACTGGAACAATCGGGAAGAATTTGCAGAATTCCATGTACGCTTTAGCAGCAACGATACCCTGTTTCTGAAAAGCAGACGAACCAATCGTTGGTGGATGGAGCTGCCCAATGGCACATTTATCCCCTGCACCCTTGCCGACTATCAACAAGCCAGTCGCGACGAAATCCCCGAACGCTGGCTGCGCAGCCAAGAGCGGTTATAAGTCCATGATGACAAAGCAGGGAATGCCCAAAAAAATGACCAAAACCTAAGACGAAAATCAACTAAGTTGATCCTATAAAATCATAGCAAACGCCCGAAAGAAAACGTTGAAATTTCAATTGATTTGGGCGCCCGGGCACGCCATCCGCTACAATCTTTGTGCCCTTGCGGGACACAAAGGATTTTCGCTACTGTCGTTGGCGCAATGGGAGCCGTAATCCCAAGTTTGTGTTTCCATTGGTCACCATCCTTGCCGCGAAGATGACAATGCTAAGAACGCTGGGAAGTACCCGTATTTGAGTCAGAAAAACCCGTAGGAGAAAGCGATAACGGGATAATTCCTGCTGGCGGCGCTTTGCGCAGCCTACTGCCCCAAGCATCCTTTTTGGGGAAAAAACTTTCATTCCAAAAATCGTTTCGTTATTCCGTAACCGTGTTACTCCTTTCTGGATTGCTTCGCCTTCGGTTCGCAATGACGGAGTTGGTTCGGCGTCATTGATCTAAAGTCCGTCATTGCGAGGAGGCACGACGAAGCAATCCAGCCGCATTACCTCCAGTTTCCGTCATTGCGAGGGCTCAGCCCGAAGCAATCCAGTAGTCATTTTCAATTCGTTCATCTTCGTTTTGCGTCCTCCTTTCTTGATTGCTTCGCCTTCGGCTCGCAATAACGGAGTGGGCTTGGCTTCCTTGCGAGGGCTTTGCTCGAAGCAATCTAGCAGAAACCCAGAACTACTGGATGGCTTCGTACCTCGCCATGACGAACCAAGCCTACTATAATTGCCAGTAAATACAACGTTCCCGTTTCCGTCATTGCGAGGAGGCACGACGAAGCAATCCAGCCTCTTTGCCCTCCCGACACAGAAGCGGCGCACCATAGTGCGCCGCTTCTTTACCCACCCTCAGACCTCAACGGATCACTAAGCGCTGCACCGCACGGGAGCCGCCTTGACGTACTTCCAAAATATAAACCCCTGCCGGCTGATTACTAATATCAGCGCTCACCAAGTAAAAGCCCGTATTGGGTTGCTCATCTTCCTTATGCCATAACTCCTGACCGCTGATGTCTGAAATCCGCATCTTTATCGGCTCGCTAACTTGCCTACTCTCAAAACTAATCGTAAACCGGCCATCACCCGGATTGGGATAGGTATAAAACTCCGGCAAGGTATTGG
>JAFDYA010000075.1 GCA_018267675.1 Bacteroidota bacterium | reverse complement strand
TTCCACGAAGGCAATATAATTTTGCCCTGCCCAAACTTTCCACTTGGACAATCCTTAAAGGTAAAAACCAAAGTTTCAAAATAAGTGTCAATGTTTTTAGAACCACAGCACAAAGGCAAGACAGGCGGCTGGATTGAAGTAATCTGTGGCTCTATGTTTTCCGGTAAAACGGAGGAAATCATTCGACGCTTGCGTCGCGCAGAAATTGCCGGTCAAAAAATAGAAATTTTCAAACCCGCCGTTGATTCACGCTATCACCCGGAAGACGTAGTAGCCCACAATACCACCACCCGCATCCGCAGCACTCCGGTAGATAGCTCCGCAAGTATTTTATTGCTCATTTCCGATGCGGAAGTAGTCGGTATTGACGAGGCACAGTTTTTTGACGATGGCTTGCCTGAAATTGCCGAAACGCTTGCCCTTAAAGGGATACGGGTAATCATTGCCGGCCTAGACATGAACTTCAAAGGCCAGCCATTTGGCCCAATGCCACAGCTACTCGCTCGTGCAGAACATATCACGAAGCTACATGCCATTTGCGCTCAATGCGGTGGTCTGGCTTCCTATTCCTACAGAAAAACAGCGCAAGACGGCACCATTGTACTCGGTGAATTGGACGTCTATGAAGCCCGCTGTCGTAGCTGCTTCTTCGAAGCCCGATCCGGTTCTTAAAAAAACGGAACCTGCTTGTCCACTAATTTTACGCATTCCTACGTTATGAAATACCTATTTGCTATCCTATGCTTCATTCCACAGCAACTATTTGCTGCCACCGGAGATGAAGTATGGACCTTGCAACGCTGCGTAAGCTATGCCCTAGCGCACAACATATCTATCCAACAAGATGCCTTAAATGCCCGATTGGCTGCACTCAACCTAAAGCAAAGCCAATTGTCCCAACTCCCCAACGCCAATCTCAACACCGGCTACGGAATATCCTATGGCCGATCCATTGACCCCACTTCCAACCAATTTGTAAGCGGCAGTTATCAATTCACATCTGTAGGAGGTCAAGCCGATGCCCTGATTTTTGGCTGGTTTCAAAAACGCAATACCATTGCTAAAAACAAGCTAAACTATCTGGCCACACAAGCCGACCAAGAACAATTGCAAAACGACGTTTCGCTCAATGTAGCCACCGGATTCCTCAGAGCCTTACTGGCAAAAGAACAAATTGGCGTAGCCCAAAAACAAGTAGCCCTGTCCGAAAAACAATTACAACAAACTAGGCAATTTGCCGAGGCCGGCAGCGTACCCGAACTCAATGTAGCGCAAATGAGCGCACAGCTCGCCTCCGACAGCAGCAGCCTCATCTCCACTTTGGGCGATTATCAAGCAGCAATCCTAGATCTGAAAGCCTTGCTCAATCTTGATTTCGAAACACCCTTTACAATCCAAGCTCCCGACCTGAACCTCGCCGAACTAACGGAACATGCCCCCTACTCCGGCGCAACAGTCTATTCCGAAGCTTTGCAACATTTTGCCGGCGTGAAAAGTGCACAACTCAAATTGAGCAGCGCACAGAAAGGCGTAAAAGCAGCAAAAGGAAACCTCCTCCCCAATCTTACTGCAAACATCCAAGTCGGCACAAATTATTCCACCACGTACAAAGACTATGGAAAGCCCGTGCAGAACGGTACACAGACCATCGGATATGTAGATTTCGGTATCGCAAAATACCCCGTCTCCAGCCCATTATACACTGTTCCCATACAAGGCACCACACCCTTCCTAGACCAGTATAGCAACAACCTAAGACATACCTATTCACTCAATCTAAACATACCCCTGTTCAACGGCTGGGGCGCACAATCTGCCCTACACCAAGCACAAGTACAGGTGGCAGCACAACAACTTGCCCAATACAGCACCGAGTTGAAACTGAAACAAGACGTGTACAAAGCCGTAAACGATGCCAAAAGCTCCTCCGAAAAATATAAGGCAGCCATCCGAGCACAAGATGCTGCACATATCGCCTTCGACTTTGCAGAAAAACGCTACAAACTTGGACTCACAAACACCGTAGAATACCTAAGCACACAGAACAACCAATTTAAGGCCGACGCAGCAGCCGTTAGCGCTAAGTATGACCTTATCTTCCGGCTCAAAGTGATCGAATATTACCTCGGACACAGTTTGTAACGCTAATGACGAATCAATTTAAATCAACGCTGATCCAGGCCATTCAGGCCGCTGGCAAAATCGTGGAAACCCGTTTCCAGCAAAGTTTTCAAGTCGCCCACAAAGACGGAATCAATAATCTGGTCACCGAAGTAGATACAGCTGCCGAAGCAGCAATCATTCAAATCATCCGCGCACAATTCCCGCATCATACCATCCTGAGCGAAGAGGCTGGCTTGCTCGAACAACACTCCGACTACGTATGGCTCGTGGACCCCATTGATGGCACCGTCAATTTTGCACACGGCATTCCACTTTGCTGCATCAGCATTGCGCTGGCCTATAAGACGGAGCTACAATATGCCGCAGTTTTCAACCCGATGATGAAGGAACTTTTCACAGCCGAAAAAGACAAAGGAGCCTTTCTCAACGACACCCCGATTCATGTTTCAAAGAAATCAGATTTTGAACGCGCTTGCCTAGTCACCGGCTTCCCCTACCATGCGCAGGAAGGCAAAGAACATCCGATCAAAGCCTTCGAACGGGCCATCCTAAAAGGACTCCCGGTACGTCGACTCGGCTCTGCAGCCTTAGACCTCTGCTGGACCGCCGCAGGTCGCTTTGACGGCTTCTGGGAGGCCAACCTTAGCCCCTGGGATATTGCAGCAGGCTACCTCATCCTCCGCGAAGCCGGTGGCCGCGTCACTGATTTCAAGGGAAAAGAAGGCAGCTATTTCGACAAAGAAACCCTGGCCACCAATGGACAAATTCATGAAGCACTATCTGCATTAGTCCTCGGAGCTTGAACTACAACTAGGGCAATACGTCGAAATAAAAAAGGCGGTGCGCACACAACCTTTTTCACAGAAAACATTATTTGTTTTAGGACATACTCAGCAACTCCACATCAAATACCAGCGCAGCATTCGGCGGAATACTGCCACCCGCACCACGCGCACCATAGCCCAATTCAGAAGGAATAAACAGTCGCCACTTAGAGCCCACCGGCATCATTTGCATCGCTTCCGTCCAGCCACTGATCACTTGGTTCACACCAAACGTAGCCGGCTGCCCCCTCTTATACGAAGAGTCAAATACCTGACCATTGCTCAAGCGCCCCTCATAATGCACCGTCACCCGAGTACTCGGCCCAGGTTTATCACCGGTACCCACCTGCAAAATCTCATACTGTAGGCCACTAGGCGTCGTAATCACCCCTTCGCGAAGCGCATTCTCCGCCAAAAATTGCTGTTGTTGTTCCATTTGTTCGGCTGTTTTTTGCCCAAGTAATTCCCGGAGCTTGTCTTGTAAACTCATTGCTGAAAAAGTAATTCCTGATCAAAGAAGCTGCAAAGAACGGATGTTTCGGCAAGAAAACTATCAATAAAATCAAGTAGAAAACACAAAACTTAACGCATAGAATACCACTTTGTAAGACAAGAACTCCCTGGCAAAATTTTTTGGGCGCCCGGGCAGGCCATCCGCTCCAATCATTTTGCCCAAGCGGGACAAAATGGATTTCCACTACTGTCCTTGGCGCAGGGGGAACCGTATTTCCGAGCTTGCTCTTCTTTTACTTACAATCCTTGCAAAGAAATCGCTAAAGCTACAGCCCTACTCAAATTCCGCTAACACAAAAAATATTCCCCATCACGAATTTGGATATTACCGAATTAACACTACCTTAGTCTTGTCTTAAACTCGTTTGTATCCAAAACCCACAAACACCAATGCTTATGAAAAAGCAATGCCCAAACCACGCCGCGCCAACTAACTTTGCGCCGCAAAATTTTAATCGCTACGCGCTACGCGCTACGCGCTACGCAGCCGCAGCCGCAGCCAGCAGCTTTGGCGCCAAGCCCTTTTCT
>JAFDYA010000074.1 GCA_018267675.1 Bacteroidota bacterium | reverse complement strand
TGTTCAGCTTGCTTTAAACTCGGAGTGCAAAGGTTCTGTTGTGGCTTGACATAGGAACGATTGGGGTAAAGAAGCAGGCGGCTGTCCTGTAGGCCAATACTTACCTTTGCCGGCTTATAGTTTTTATGACACTGGAGCAGATAAAAGAAATGAGAGAGCGCCTCAGCCACTTGAAGCGCTTTGTGCATTATGATGAACGGCTGGAGAAGGCAGAACAGAGTAGGCAAATGAGCTTGTCGCCTGGTTTTTGGGATGATAATGAGCGAGCGACCGGCATCCTGAAAGACATAAAAACGAACAAGTATTGGACCGACCTGTATGAGCAGGTGGCACGAGCTGTTGAGGATTTTGTGGTGCTCTTTGAGTTTTGGAAGGAGGGTGAGGCGGCTGAAGAGGAAGTGCGGGCGGCGTATGATAATGCCATAAATGAACTGGAGGATTTGGAGTTTAAGAGTACGCTAAAAGAGCCGGAAGATGAACTACCTGCGGTGGTACAAATCAATAGTGGTGCGGGGGGTACTGAGAGCCAGGACTGGGCGGAGATGCTCTTGCGCATGTATCGGATGTATGGTGAAAAGCAGGGCTGGAAAGTGACGGAAATGGACATTCAAGATGGCGATGGCGCGGGCATCAAGCAGGCCACGCTTGAGTTTGAAGGGGCTTTTGCCTATGGCTTGTTGAAAGCGGAAAGCGGTGTGCATCGCCTAGTTCGGATCTCCCCCTTTGATAGTAATGCACGGCGACATACTTCCTTTGCGTCCGTATATGTCTATCCGATGGTGGACGATAGCATTGAGATAGAAGTGAACCCGGCAGATGTAAAAATGGAAACTTCCAGAAGTGGCGGAGCTGGTGGGCAGAATGTGAACAAGGTGGAAACTAAGGTGCAGCTCACTCACATACCGACGGGCATCGTAGTGGTGTGTCAGCAGGATAGAAGCCAATTGGGCAATCGGGAGCTTGCCATGCAAATGTTGAAGAGTAAGCTTTATGAAATTGAATTGCAAAAACGCAATGCAATTAAAGACGCGGCAAACAGTGGTAAGAAAAAAATTGAATGGGGCTCTCAAATTCGGTCTTATGTGTTCCACCCCTACAAGATGATAAAAGACCATCGTACTGAATACGAAGTAGGCAATGTGGGCCCTGTGATGGACGGCGAACTAGATGGTTTTATAAAGGCCTTCTTGATGAGTGATGCCGGTGCCGACAAGCCGGAATAGCTCGGCTTCCTTCCTCATTCTTTTCCCTATTCAATAAACTTTCGGGGCATCATTTCTGAGCTGAAAGCTTGCCCAGATCCACCTGAATCTCTTTGAGGCTTTTCGCAATCTGCATCATGGAGATATTGCCTGCGGGTATAGTGTCGCTCACATAGTTCACATACTTCCAGATTTCTAAAACATCCCCTACCGCTACTTCGTAGGGTGTATAATTTTCATTGAGGGAATGCAGCATTAGCGTACGGTTAGTCTTAATTCTATTTTCTACCTTTTTAAATACAAAATCGTTCCCGCTACTTTTTAAGATAAGAATGCATAGTATCCCATCTTTGAGCTCCAACCAATCTTGCACATATTCGGCAATCACAAAGCAGCCTTCCGGGATGGGCAACATCGAATCGCCAACAGTCGGAAACATACGGTAGCTCCGATTTTGCGGCAAATGTGGCAACGTAAATTTGGGCAAAGCGGCAATAAACTCCGGATCGCTATGGCCGGCTATATAACCAGCGCGTGCCCGGATGGGTACAAACTCAATGTTCTCATTATTCTTTGCATCAACTGTCGTGGCTAGTACCCGAAGCTTTGACCCGCTAGCATAGCCATCATTTCCACTCTCCAATTCTTTGATTTTTGTTTCGGAAAGCTGGGTGAGGTCTATCTTGAGTAATGAGTCGATACTCATCTTGAAGTAGCCGGAAAATCTTATAAGGTCTTCGGCAGTCGGGTTGATGGTATTTCCATTCTCATGTGCATTGAGCTTGGAGCGGGTAATGCCCAGCCGCTCGGCCAGCTCATCCTGACTCCATTGTAGGCGCTGCCGTAAATGTCGAAGATTAGTTGCCCAGAAAATAGAAACTTTATCCATGCTAGTTTGTGTTTAATAATGCCAACAAATAGACCTTAATAATAACAAATATACAGAGCACTTCCTAAATACAAATGGTATTGGCGAGCAGGAATTATCATCCCCTTCAGATGGCTTGTGATAATTCCCCAATAGCTTCGCGAGAAAGGCTGTTTCTTTGAATGCCGGAGCCGTTATGAAATTTTCCCAGTATCGTATATCGCCAAAAATCTTGAAAGCGTTGGAGGACGCAGGCTTCAAGCGCCCTACAGACATTCAGTTTCGCGCCCTCCCTCCGATTCTTGCAGGGGAAGATGTGATGGGAATTGCACAAACGGGTACGGGAAAGACTGCAGCGTTTGCCATCCCGGTTACTCATCTTTTGTTGCAACGCATTCGTAGGCGGGACACGGAGCAAGTGCGCTGCTTAGTGATGGTGCCTACCAGGGAACTAGCGGTGCAGATTGCAGCGGTCTTCGAAATGCTGAATCAATACAGTACACTCTCCATCCTCGCACTGCATGGTGGTGTGCTCCAGGCGCCGCAAGTGGCCCAATTGAAAGAAGGAGTGGACATCCTCATTGCTACGCCGGGCAGGATGTTTGACCTCATCAGCCAGCGGCACTTGGACATTCGTCAGGTAGAAATCTTGATTCTGGATGAAGCCGACTTGATGTTGGATCTAGGCTTTTATAAAGACATTGAAAGTATCATCCGCCAATTACCGCGCAAGCACCAAACACTATTTTTCTCTGCTACCATCAATGCAAAAATCAAGGAGCTGGCCTTTTCAATTGTCCGCAATCCGATCCGCATCCAAATCGCTCCGAAAGACAGAGTCTCTAAAAATGTAAGTCACTCGGTTGCCTTTGTGGCTATGGATGATAAACGCTTCTTTCTTGAACGCTTAATTAAAGAACAGCCAGAAGCCAAAATCTTGGTATTTGTCCGGACAAAAGTGCGGGCTGAACGGGTGCAGGCCGCAATGAAGCGGGTAGGTATTGAAGCCCTGATGATGCATGGAGGCAAAGAACAACAGGACCGCCTGGAAGTGTTGCAACAATTCCGGAAAGGCGAACAGCGCTTGCTGATCACCACCGATGTGAGTGCACGCGGCATTGACATTCCTAATGTGGACGTCGTGATCAATTATGACATTCCAGAACAGCCGGAAAACTATATCCACCGTGTGGGGCGTACCGGGCGCGGGGTACATAAGGGCAAGGCGTTGAGCTATTGTAGCGATGAAGAACAGGAGGCATTGAAAGCCATTGAGCAATATTTGGAGCAAGAGATCAGCATTACCAAAATTGGAAAAGCAGATTACGATGCCACCTTAGCAGCCACAGAAGACACGCCCAACGACAATTGGAGACTCTTATTGGCAGAAGAAGAAAAACGCAACCAAAAAGCCAAGCGAAAAAAGAAATAGGCACTACGGCACCCCACTCCGTTCGCGGCCTTTGGCCTATATTTACCCAAATACATGGCGACGACTACTGCAATGGAGAAACGATGGACTTTGAAAGAAGTGGATGCTGCTGCAGAGGCTCAGTTGCTTGCTGACTTTCCAACAATCAACCCGAGTTTTTGCCGCTTACTTGCGGCGCGGGGCATTCACAATTTTGAGGAAGCCAAGCGATTTTTTCGACCGGAACTATATCAGCTCCTTGACCCGTTTTTGATGAAAGGGATGAAGGCTGCCGTTGACCGTATCATCGAAGCTTTCAAATGGCATGAGCGCATCCTTGTCTATGGCGATTACGATGTGGATGGAACCACTGCTGTGTCTGTCGTTTACTCATTTCTTAGAGAGGTGTACCCGGATGGCAATGTATCATTTTACATCCCGCACCGCTATCGCGAAGGCTACGGCGTAAGTAGGGCCGGTATTGACTTTGCTAGGGACAATGCTTATACGCTACTCATCACACTAGATTGTGGCATAAAGAGTGTAGAACTGGTGCACTATGCCAATAAACTTGGGATAGATGTGCTCATTTGCGACCACCACTTGCCCGACCATGACCTACCCCAAGCTCTGGCTATCCTCAATCCCAAACAACCGGATTGCCCTTACCCCTTCAAAGAGCTTTGCGGCTGTGGGATTGGTTTTAAATTGATTCAGGCATTGAGTATCCGACTTCAACTACCGGAAACTACTTATACCAAATACCTGGACTTAGTGGCCACGAGTATTGCCGCAGACATTGTTCCCATTGACGGAGAGAACCGAACTTTAGCCTTCTATGGAATCAAAAAAGTAAACGAAGACCCTAGCTTGAGTATCCGAACCCTGATTGGCATTGCGGGGATAAAAAAACAACTCACTGTCTCTGACCTTGTCTTCGTCATCGGCCCGCGCGTGAATGCTGCCGGAAGGATGGACGATGCTCGGAAAGCGGTGGATTTATTTATAGAAAAAGATCCGGAGCGCTGTGTGCAATTGGCAGAAGTGCTTCACTTGGACAATTTTGACCGTAAGGAAATTGACAAGAGTATCACCGAGGAAGCCTTAGCAATGTTGCAGGCAGAAGCGCTGCTTGGACCCAAAAACAGCACGGTACTCTTCCAGCCGCATTGGCACAAGGGTGTAGTGGGCATCGTGGCTTCGCGCGTCATTGATCATTTTTACCGGCCCACCATTATTCTGACCGAAAGCAACGGGAAGGCTACCGGTTCCGCACGAAGCATCAAGGGCTTTAATATTTATGAAGCCATCCACGAATGCCGGGATCTGCTGGAGAACTATGGTGGCCACTATTTTGCTGCAGGGATGACTATGAAGCTGGAAAACTTAGCTGCTTTTAAAGAAAAATTTGAAGCTGTGGTATCCCGAAGAATCAGTCCAGAATTGCTGATTCCGGAAATAGAAATAGATGCGGAAATCAATTTTACCGACATTAAGCCATCCTTTTATAATATCCTCAATCAGTTTGAACCCTTCGGCCCCGCAAACATGCGACCTGTTTTTCTGACCCGTGGCGTGCACGACTTTAGAGGCTCCAGTAAAGTGGTCAAAGAAAGCCATCTCCGACTGGTCGTACACCGAGGGACCTCAGTGATGCAAGGGATAGGATTTAACCTAGCTCATCTCTATCCGTTTTTGATGGATGGCCCTGTGGACATTGTTTATACCTTAGAGGAGAATGAATACAACGGCAATCTTAGCCTCCAAATTAAACTGCTGGATCTCCGTACGTCCCAAAAAGGCATTGCCTAAAGATTAACTCTAGAACATGCAGCATCCGGAGTGTTGTAGTAGGAAGCATTTCAGAAAAAATGTGGCTGCGACTACCTGTTGAAAGCATAGCGAACATTAGCTTTTTCTCCAAAGGAGCCGTTTTGAACTAATACTTCCACGCGGCAAACAAGCTCATTCAAAATCTAAGTTGAAACACCAAAACGCGGAAATAAAAAAGGATTTCTATCACATTTCCCTTGAGAAAAAAAACAAGACGAATGCCGGAGCGGTATTACTTTTGTGCCCTAATTCAAAAACAAAAAACAAAAACTAATATGCAGGAAACTGG
>JAFDYA010000073.1 GCA_018267675.1 Bacteroidota bacterium | reverse complement strand
TGTTTTATCATAGGTAAAAAAGCCAAAGGCCTTATCATAAAAGATGCGTCCATCTTTTGCAGCCAACACCCGGCATCCGGGGAAGGCTCGAGCCTGAATAGCATTATTGATCAGCGCATCTACTTTGTAGAGGGTGAGCGGGTCGGAGATCCCCACCTCTGCTAAGCTTTTTACAGGATGTAAATCTTTAGGGAATACAACGATTGGAGTTCTTGGTTGTTCCTGGCCGCTTGCCTGATCCGGCAAAGGCCCCATCATTTTACTATAAGTCACTTTGATTTGTGCAGCGGTGCTATTCCAAATCAAGACAAAAAATAGAAGTACTGTAATTTTTAAATTTCCCATTTCCAAAAAAGTTTCTGTTCATCTATCTCGGTACTGCCGACTACCTAAGGATGAAGCCAGCAGGGGTATCTACTGCAAGCAAGGTGGGGTCACCGGCAATTTGCCCTTTGCTTCCAAAGTACCACTCAGTACCTTTTGCAATGCCGCAACCGTCCATTCTGTGCCTTCAAAGCCACAAATCAAATTTGCTGCGTTGCAGGCATATTTCAGGGCATAAGCATTCCCCATCAATGCGATAACTGTATTCCTCCGTTTCGCCATCATGCTCATAAAATTTAGCGTAGCTGGATCCAGCCCATAACTTTTCCCCGGGTAAAAACTCAAGCCTTCCACCACAACAATCACAGCATCCCATCCCGGAGTATTCACTTTTGTTGTTGCCTGTGCCAAATCATTAGCATCAAGGCAGCTCATCATTTCAAATTGGCTACAATTTTTTGCGAAGTCAGGAGCCTTTTCCGGAGCCTTTGCTCCCAAGAAAATCTGTAACACCTTCTTCTGTGCCGGTATTGGGATGAGCTGTGCTTCCTTTCTGACTATTGTAATAGCCGCATCCGCAACTCGCTGATTGACCACTGAAGTATAATGATTCAAATCCGCAACCAGACTGTCTGTCGCGATAGGAACAAAATGTGCTAAGCCTGCGGCATACTTTGCTTTGAGGATCTTCTTTACGCTTGTTTCCAGAGCAGAACTACTCACTTTACCTTCAGCAATTGCTGCTTTAATTTTTTGAATAGCTACCGGTACATCCTGTGAGAAAAGCAAAACATCATTACCTGCAATAAATGCCCGTACATCTGCCTCGCCCTTGTTAAAATATTTGGCTACCCCTTTCATGTCCAATGCATCTGTGAAGACGAGCCCCTGAAAGCCTAGTTCATGTTTCAACAGATTAGTCACTGTATTCTTAGACAAAGTTGTGGGTACATGTGCTTCCTTTTCTAATGCCGGTACTTCCAGATGCGCCACCATCATGCTTTTTACCCCAGCGCCGATCATTCGCCGGAAGGGATACAATTCCAATGAGTCTAACTGTGTTTTGCTTTTTGGAATAAGCGGCAGGTCTTTGTGGGAATCTACCGTCACATCGCCATGTCCGGGAAAATGCTTTGCGCAAGCGATAATGCCAAAGTCTTGCAAGCCCTTCATGTACGCGATACCCATAGAAGCAACACGATACTTATTCTCCCCAAACGATCTTGCATTGATCACCGGATTTGCCGGATTATTATTCACATCCACGACGGGTGCAAAATCTATATGCACTCCCATCCTTTTACATTGCATGGCTACTGCGGCACCCAATACATAAGCGAAGCCGGAATCTTGAGTCGCTCCGATGGTCATTTGCTTGGGCAAATTCACTACACTATCCAGACGCATACCTAAGCCCCATTCGGCATCCATAGCTAGGAGTAGTGGTACTTGCGCCATAGCCTGAAACCGATTGGTAAGCATGGCCTGACGAACCGGCCCGCCCTGCATGAAAATGAGCCCACCGATTTGATGTTTGCGAATAAGTTGTTCTATAGCCGGCGCATTATAATTTTTCCCCCCACTATACGCTGCGACCATAAATAACTGGGCAATCCGTTCGTTTTCGTTGAGCCGTTGATAGACGCTATCTGCCCAATGTTGCGCGGCACTTGGAGCTGTAGCGGTTGTGGATTGTGCCTGGCAGGAAGCGGCAATAGCAAGTACCAGAAGAAGAAGTGGGAGTCGCAGCATAGTATTCCAAAAGTAACGGCAAACGGAATAGGCTAATTTTACAAAGTCTTAAAAGCAACACCAATGGAAATTTCCTTCTACCTCCTCTTCAATGGAAACTGTGAAGCGGCATTCAATTTTTACCTTGAAGCACTAGGTGCCAAGCTGCTCCACTTACAGCGCTTTAGTGATTCGGAAATGCAGGATATAGAGCCAGCCTGGAAGGAAAAAATCATGCATTGTGGTATCGAGAAAGATGGATTTGTACTGATGGGATCTGATAGCAGAGACAGCAGTGGCGGTGTGATCACCGGCGACAATGTGCAACTTGCGCTCAACTTCAACAGTGAAGAGGAGCTAGACACCATTTACAAAAAACTATCCGCAGGTGGCGAAGAGACCATGCCCTTGCAAAACACTTTTTGGGGTGCAAAGTTTGGTATGTGTAAAGACAAATTTGGGGTATGCTGGATGTTCAATTATGACCGGCCACAACAAGGAGCGAGCAGCAACTAAGCAGAAAATACTCCAAGATTCTTTTTAAAAAATAATTGGCATTATCTTGTCCGCAAATAGTGCTATGAATTTATTTAAAAGCTCCCTCTTCCTTGTTCTTTTGGTTTTAGTATTTGCCTCTTGTGCTCGTCGGCGTGGCTATGACCGGCCGATTGAACGGCAGCGACAACCCGGCTGGCATCGTGGGCAAGGCTATGGGCATGGCCCGGGTACTTATACACCATCCCGCTATCATAAGACCTACCGTCATTATCCTCGGTAGGGTTTCTTCACTTTAGTGTATCTACTGCTTTACGTGTAGTGAATGGATGGGCTCCCCATCCATTCGCTGTTTATACTAGATACCAAAAGACAAACACGCATTGAGCTGGAGACAAAATCTATCCCATTTTCTGCCTAATGGTACTGAAAAAAAAGTCCCGCAACTGTATGTAGCGAATGCCGAGTACTTGCACCTATTCGAGGTAAAATGAAAACAGGAGTGCCGCTTACTGCTAAAAGAGGCCTTGATTTTGCACCCTAGCTATTTTTTCAGGCATTTGTCAGCAGAATATCAGTTGAAAATCAGATTGAAGTCATAAAGATCGCCAAAGCTTTCATTCCCCAAAATCATTCCCTAGCCTTGTAGCAGACACACAAAACTTTGTGTCTATAGCCTATGGCACTACATTTATTTGACGAGCCCAGCCCGAAATTCCGACCAGGAGATTATGTAAAACTGGATGGAGAAAAGCATAGTATGCAAGTGGTGGAATGCCATGCCGGTGCCAGCCATTTTTATATAGAAGGGAAGCGCGGTTGTTTTTGCAAATGCAGGTGGAAAGACCGAAAAGGAAAAGAGTTTGAAAAATGGTTTCATTCGGAAAGCCTGAAACGAAGCTTCTAAACTACTTTACCCCGCCAACGCCCACTTCGGAGATAAAGAAAGGCCGTTACAAAAAGACTCGTCCAGTACACAAACTCCGAGCCCCAAGCCCAAGTAAGCCCAAGGCGCATCTGCTGAATCACGATGAAACAATAAAGTAGATACACGCCTACACAGCCTACTTCAATCAAGAGATTCACTCGTGTGTTGCCGGTGCCAACGATTCCATTAAACATCACTGTGGACATACTCATCACGACAGTGCCTACCGAAATGATATACAAGCTAGGTAGAGCCATTGTTACTAAGGCATCATCAGCAGTAAAAAGGTGCAAATACGGGCGACCCAATAATATCAGTATGCTGCATTGAATAATGGAAGCGACAACACTGAGGCCTGCCACTTTCTTAATCAAACCCGGCACCCGACTAGCTTTCCCTTGCCCAATCACATTACTCACCATAGTGTTGCAGGTAGTAGCAAAGGCCCAGGAAGAGGTGCCAATCACGCCAAAGATTGGTCGGAGTATCTGAGATGCTGCTAATTCTTTCTCACCCAAATGCTCTACAAAAATGAAGAAGACCTGCCAGCCGCCAATCGAGAAGAAGTATTGAACAATAAGCGGAGCCGATATCTTCAACATACTGCTGCAAAGCCGTAAGTCAGGCCTGAGCTTCCGACCCAGCGGGAATTGTCGAAAAATATCCTTCTTGAAAAACAAAGACCACATCACCGCCCATCCACAAAACTCAGCAATCGCCGAGGCTAATGCTGCTCCATTAAGCCCCATTTCAGGTGCACCAAAATGCCCAAGAATAAAGCAATAATCAAGGACAATATTGATAAGTGTTGTCGTAATAGACCCCGCTAATAAATATTGACTCTTACCGATAGAAATGTAAAAAGCATTGGCCAACTGGGTGAGCATCAAAAACGGTAATCCCCAACTCCTGATTTTTAAAAACTCATCCGACATGCTGATATGATCCGCCGCATGCAGGCTTGCCCGAAAGATTACCGGAGCGAGGGTGAGGGAGAGCAAAAGAAGCAGCGTGGCAAGAGCAAGTGAAAGGAAAATGCCATTACTAATCTGTCGAGCAATGCCTACATAATCATTCTGCGCCGCCTTTCGCGAAAACTGCATTTGAATACCCGTAGCAAGGCCATAACCAACCATAGCCAGTATCAAATAAAATATACCCGCCACCCCATTCACCGCTAATGCCCGCTCCCCTACCTTCCCAAGGAAATAATTATTCGTAAGGTTGTTCAATACCGGAATAAGCATCGCCAGTGCAATGGGTACTGCGCTCTTAAGGATATATTTGTTGCTGATAGAGACTTGCACCGGTCGTTTTTTTAAAAAAAATTCCTGCAAAAATCCGAAGGCAAAAATTGAATCTCTGAAAAATTAATTTTGCAAACACGAACTTCAATAAGGAAGTGTACGCAATAAGCTACCGCTCTGCAAGCCAGAACTACCAAAAGAATATGCCAGTAACCAGCCAACAAGACAATACCTACTTAGCGAGCAAGGACGAAAACGTCCTTAGCGA
>JAFDYA010000072.1 GCA_018267675.1 Bacteroidota bacterium | reverse complement strand
GCGATGAAATCGAAGTGATGGTTGTGGAAAAGGAAGACCGTGGCGGACATTTGCACCTAAGCCGTAAAATGGCCCGTGCAGCGCGGGCATGGCAAGAAATTGTTGATTTCTACAAGACCGGCGAAATCGTTACCGGTAACATTACCTCTAAGACTAAGGGCGGCCTTATCGTGGATGTAAATGGCTTGGAAACCTTCCTGCCTGGTTCCCAAATTGATGTGAAGCCTGTAACCGACTACGACCAGTATGTTGGGAAAACTATGGACTTCAAGGTGGTGAAGATTAACGAACAAATTCGCAATGCAGTGGTGAGCCATAAAGCATTGATCGAAAGTGATATTGAAGCACAACGTTCCGTAATTATTGGCCAATTAGAGAAAGGGCAGGTACTTGAAGGAACTGTGAAGAATGTGACCGACTTCGGTGCCTTTATCGACCTCGGTGGTGTTGATGGCCTACTTTATATCACCGATATTTCATGGGGTCGGGTACAACATCCAAGCGAAGTATTGACTAATGGTCAAAAACTGAACGTGGTTGTTCTTGACTTTGATGACGAGAAGAAGCGCATCAGCCTTGGCTTGAAACAATTGACGGCCCATCCTTGGGATGCCTTGCCTGAAGAGATTGTTGAGGGTGCGAGTGTGAAAGGTAAAGTAGTCAATATTGAAGACTATGGTGCTTTCTTGGAAGTATTACCCGGCGTTGAAGGTTTGGTACACGTAAGTGAAATCACTTGGAGCTCTCAGCCAATTAATGCTAAAGAATTCTTTAACGTTAATGAAGAATACGAAGCGAAGATTGTGACCTTGGACAAGGACGAGCGCAAGATGAGCCTCTCTATCAAGCAGCTTACCGAAGATCCTTGGGAGCATATCGAAAGCATGTTCCCAATTGATAGCCGTCATAAAGGAACTGTGAAGAACATTACTCCTTATGGTGTCTTCGTAGAGTTGACTCAAGGAATTGGTGGTATGATTCACATCTCCGACCTGAGCTGGATTAAGCGCTTCAACCACCCTAGCGAGTTTACTAAGACCGGCGAAGAGATTGAAGTAGTTATCCTCGGCATTGACAAAGAGAACCGCAAACTCAGCCTAGGCCATAAGCAAATTGAAGATGACCCTTGGAATACTTTCGAAACTGTATTCCCAATAGGTTCACAACACGAAGGTACCGTTACCCGCAAGGATGATAAGGGTGCACACGTGCAACTTCAATACGGCCTAGATGCCTTCATGCCAGCACGCCACATGCGTAAGGAAGACGGCAACACAGTAGCTGTAGAGGAAACAATCCCTGTTGTAATCATTGAGTTTGACCGTAATGATAAGCGCATCATGGTTAGCCACAGCCGCGTATGGGAGCAAGTAGTCGCTGAAGAAAAGGAAGCAACAAAGAAAGCCGTAAAAGCCGACCAGGAAGCAACCTCAAAGACAGTGAAAAATATCCAAGCTAAAGTTGAAAAGCCAACTTTGGGTGACTTGGGCGCACTTGCAGCGCTTAAAGACAAGCTTAAAAAAGCAGAAGACGAAGCCGGGAAATAATCTGTGCTTTAGTTTGAATAAAAAATGGTCTGCTCGATAGGAGCGGGCCATTTTTTTTGAGCTTTTGGGTAAGAAGAAATAACGAATTAGTGCCGGAAGACCTTATATTCCTTTTTCTAAGTTCGACTGGTAGCGTCCTAGATTGGGCATTTCGCATTAGTTCAGAACTATTTCATACAGGCTCCAATAGGGAGGTTCAAACTAGCTACTTATGGTATTATTGAATCAAAAATAACAGATTGTTGTCTTCATTTCCAATGCTGTTTTCTACTTTTGCAAATTGCCCTAGCCGGAACCCTGACTTCTTGGGCAATGTACTTTTTACATGTCCCTTCCCACTTTTCTAAAGTTTGCTTATAACCATGGTACCGATGAGGTAATACGGCGCGGGAAGCGAATTTTTAATAATAGTGGCGTTCAATTGTTAGATGTTGATCAATTGCTTGGACAAATTCGGTTTCGGGTAAAAAACGATCAATACTATACCCAATACACCGTCACGATAGCGCATTTCATGGAAGAAAAGGCAATGAATGTGCGTTGTCAATGTCCCTACAATCTTGGCGAAATATGCAAGCATGAAGTAGCTGCACTCTTTCAGCTCAATGACATGGCCACTGCGGGTTTCTTTGAAAATCTTAAACTGGAATATGACCAGACACATACCCTCGTCAGGATGCGGCAAGTAACGGAGGAAATGGTCGCTGTGTTTACTGCACCGGAGTCGTTTGCACTGGCTAAAGTTTGGGCAAAAAAGGGCTTGGCAAAAAAAATCAAAATTGCTCAGGAAAAACTAAGTGCAGAGTTGAAAGACGGGGACAGCACCTACTCGGTGATGTTGCGTCAGAATGATGATCGCTATTTCGATACCTCCTGTACTTGTGAAGAAACTAGTCATCCCCTCTGCCGACACAAGGCTACCCTATTCCTCCAAGTATTGAAACAGCGCGGACCAGCCTTCTTTAGATCCTTGCAAAATTGGGATGCACAAAAGGATAAATTGCTTCAACTCTATGGCTATTCGCTAAAAGACGATCTAAGCGGCAAGTTTGAATTTAGCTACCACGAAGGACGCCCGACACTAAAAGTATTAGATTCGAGTATAAAGAAAGTAGAACGCTTGGAGCAAGAAATCGCGACAACAGCCGTTTTGCTTAAGAAAGAAGTCGAACAGGATACAAGTCCTGTAAAAAAGGTCATCCAGCGTATTGGAATTGTGCTGAACACACATTCTCCGTTATTCCCGGAAGCAGATTGGTCGCTGATTATCGGGAATGTTAGTGATACGCCCCATGAGCTGGAAAAACCGATGCGCAACCTGGATTTGGCTCAGTATATTGCTCCTACCGATTTTGCAACACTTGATAGGGACTTACTGCCGGAGTTTCGAAAGCTGCGACCAGAAGAGGTAATTCGGCAGATAAGAAAAGATTTACCCTTTGGTGATTTGCTTGATGATCCTGACCAGCTTCGAATGGAGCGAATTGCTTCGGATTGGAAGCAACCTATTTGGGAGTATCTGCTTCCTCGCTACAAGCGAATCCTAACCCGACATAGCAAACATGCCTACTGTTTTTTGAAAACGCAGGAATCAGCTTTGGAAGCGGAGCAGCTCCAAGTTATCGAGTTTTCAAATAGCCCGGTAGTACCGCTTGTGCAACTTACACAACTCGAGGACTCAGTGCAGGCCTCCTTGAGTTGGCAGATTGGGAATCGTTCAATTCCTTATACCCGGGAATATTGTATCAATGCTGCACTTATCCTAGACGAACATAATCTCCATTGCGTTGACAATATTCAATACTTGAATATTATTGAGCAGTTTTTACCGGAAGGGGTAATTGATATTCCACTTGTTCAATGGCCCGACTTGCTTAAGAACCAAGTGTTGCAATGGCATAAAGTCATTAATGTCTCCTTTAGTGAGGAGCTTATTGCAAAAAGCTTTGCGCCAAAGCCAAGTGTTCAATTGTTCTTATCCGAACGCGACAGAAATTTGGTGCTCCAGCCGGTATTTACCTACGGCAACACAGAAATCAAATTAGACTATCACGGTGAAATTCTCCTGCCGGTTTACGATAAGGTTCAGTTGATTCAACGCGACGAGGCAGCGGAAGCTACAATACTAAAAATGTTACAGAATCTGCATAGTGATATGAAATATTCTGCAGCAGATGGTTGTTTGTTGCTTCCCTCTGAGGCCGTACTTGACGGCTCTTGGTTTTTCCGATTTGTGGATGAAATGAGAGAGCAGCAAATTCAAGTATTGGGCTTTGAAAACCTAAAACGCTTGCGGATTAGTACGTTCAAGCCGAAGACGGAAGTCCGCATCAGCTCTGATATTGATTGGTTTGACACAACTGTTGATGTGAGTTTTGGGACACAACGAGTCACTATCGCCGATATAAAGAAAGCAATCGGTAATCATCAACAGTTTGTGCCGCTCGGTGATGGTAGTGTTGGACTATTGCCCGAAGAATGGCTTAAAAAGTATGGTTTGCTGCTAAAGATGGGCGAACACCATCAAGGTAAACTGAGGCTTAAGAAGATTCATTTTAGTGTACTGGATACGCTTCTTGAAAGTGTGGACGAAGAACAAATACTCCAAGACCTACAGGAAAGAAAAGATACCCTTGCCGCAATTATTGATCGAGACTTTAGTAGCCTACCACCCCCTGCAGAGTTGAAAGCTACCCTGCGGCCCTACCAACATGCAGGATTCCAATGGCTAGCCTTTTTGCGAGAAGCGCGCTGGGGGGGCATTTTGGCGGATGATATGGGATTGGGAAAAACGGTGCAAGCACTAGCGTACTTACAGCAATTTGCCTCTGAAAACACGGAAGCAAAGTTTTTGGTGGTTTGCCCCACTACACTCATGTTCAATTGGGAGGCGGAAATCAAGAAGTTTACGCCCAACCTGAGCTATACCATCCATCATGGGGCGAAAAGAACTAGTGATGCCAAGGACTTTAGCGCATTCCAAATTGTAATCACTACCTATGGCACGATGCGGAGCGATATCTCTTGGCTGCGAAATATCCGATTTGATTATGCAGTTTTAGACGAATCACAGGCCATAAAAAACCCACAATCGCAAGTTGCCAAGGCCTCTTTACTGCTTAATGCAATGAATAAACTGGCACTTAGTGGCACACCGGTTCAGAACAACACCTTTGACCTCTATGCACAAATGAACTTCCTGAATCCAGGTTTATTGGGTTCTCGTGAGTTTTTTAATAATGAATTTGCTACCCCTATTGATAAATTCCGGGAGGAAGCTGCGACGCAACAACTCAAACAACTCACCTATCCTTTCATGCTTAGGCGAACAAAGGAACAAGTGGCGAAAGACCTTCCGCCAAAAACGGAGTCTATTTTATACTGTGAAATGGGTGCCGAGCAACGTAAAATTTACGATGCCTACCGAAATACCTACCAAGATACCCTACTCGGGTTGATTGATGAGCGTGGCCTTGAAAAGGCGAGATTCTCCATCCTGCAAGGGCTTACCCGCCTTCGCCAAATTTGTGACTCCCCGGCACTATTGAATGAAGAAGTAAGGCTACCCAACCATTCTGTGAAAAGTGAAGAGCTAATTCGAGAGATTTTAGAAAATGTTGGAAGCCATAAAGCGCTTGTCTTTTCTCAATTTTTAGGAATGCTCGCTATTATCCGCCAACAGTTGGAGGAAGCCAATATTCCCTACGTATATTTTGATGGCAGTAGCTCTGCTGCAGCACGCGAAGTAGCCATTCAAGAGTTTCAAAACAACGACTCTTGTCGGGTATTTCTTATTTCGCTAAAAGCCGGAGGCATTGGCCTAAACCTTACCGCGGCGGACTATGTCTATATTGTAGATCCGTGGTGGAATCCTGCGGTGGAACAACAAGCGATTGACCGGACTCATCGTATCGGACAGACGAAAAACATCTTCGCCTACCGGTTGATTTGTAAAGACACAATTGAGGAGAAAATGTTGTTGTTACAGGAGCGCAAACTAGCACTGGCAGCGGACTTGGTAGTAGATGATGGTGCTGCAATGAAGCGACTCACCCGAGAAGATATTCAGTTCCTGTTGAGCTAAACCGGTTTTGCTGGCAAATGAAGTAGCAACCGGAATGCTATGCCTGTGAATATGGCTAAGCTAAAACTTAATAAGGTTCCAACAAGTACATATTCGGTATGTCCTTTGTCCTTGCTTTCCCTTAAATCACCAAACCGAAAGACACTTTTGGCGGCAAGTATAAAACCGATTGCTGCATACTGCCCCAATAGCACAAATGCGAATACCAGTAAGCGTTCCATAATGCCAATCCAACGACCGGCTTGATACAAGGGCTCTCGCTCGGAAGGGATGTCTAGTCGCCACGTTTTTACCGCTAAGGCAATAAGCCTTGGATGGACAAAAATGATGAGAAGTACTCCAGCAAGCAACCACCAAAGCAAGGAATTTGAAAGCACTTCTGTGAATATTTGGAACCGCAAAAGCCCATTCTTGTATAACCAACAAGCGAGAATAACTAAACCATGTAGGCTCTGATCAACAACAAATGCTAGTAAGCTGTGTAGGCGCCACCTTGCCTTCAACCCATCAAAAATCAAATGTCCTGATCCGATGACTAAAGCTAAAAACCCATCCTCAATTCGAAAGAAGAATAGCCAAGCCAAACTAGCTTGCACAAGTGCATGAACATATAGTGCCCAGGACCTAAAGTTGAATTCATTCCTTTGACGTACCCAACTATCCGGCTGCAATACAAAGTCGCCGAGGATATGGGCAATTAGTAGGCGGGCAATTAGTACAAAATCCATAAACCAATTTAAGAATTTCGTTGTAACAAATATCTCCGGATCTCCTGCCGATAATGTTGCTCCCAATTCTTGATGGCAGGCCAACTAGCTGCTTGCAATCGTTTATGTATTGCTGGCTGCGTCACCCCGATTCGTTTCGCTAGTTCCTCCTGATTCTCTCGGTGAAGTAATAGTTGAAATAGGGTTTGTGCGCCGGCATAGGTCCAACGATTGATCAAACCTTCTGCCAATTGACATTCCGTGCGGAAAAATTCATTTAAGGATTCATCTTCAGTACAAATACCGATACGAGCTTGATCTTGTTGCTTCATTTGATCCAGTAGGCCACCGGATTGCTGGTAGGCCGCGCCGCCAGATCCTGCCAGCTTCTTCCCATGATGTTCTACTGCACCAATACCAATAGCAATACGCGCATCCCAGCGACTATCTTCTCCAGTCGCCATCAGCGCGGAACGCCATAAGAGTGCCACTCTTAACCCATCTTCAGGTGTCAACAAAGCCTGAAAACTATCTCCACGAAAAATTTCAAACCCGTTCTTTGTCCAACCGAGACTCTTGCTAATAAGTGCTGCAACCTCTTTCATTCGTGCATCCAAGGCTTTCTGAGGGATCTTCCGAGAACCCACGATATCAGCTGTCAGGACGGCGAATTGTTGCATATCTAAAGTAAAAAGGACAATCAAATATAAACAGAGAATGGAATAAACAAGCTTTATAAAGTCTGCATTTTATAAAATTCAAGAATTCTAGGCAGATTTTATAAGCAACTCCCGAACCTGATTGGAATACTAGTATCTATTATTCCGAAGGCGAAATTGTATCCCAATTTGTCGTTGCATAACTATCCCAAACCAACCACAGAAGAATGGAAGAAAGAGCCAGGAAAATCAACTTCAACCACAGCATATCCGAAGCCAAATAATGTGCGATACCAAGCGTGCTTGGAATCAACATGCCCAGCATTGATTTAAGAAATTTGGAGCCACTTTTGGTAGTTTGCTCCAGCTGAGAGAAGGGGAACCTGCGATAGATAAATCGAGCAATAAAGACGGCAAAAAGTGTGACATTGACCAAGGCTAAAAGCAAATCCGGCCCAGCGCGCAATCCCCATAATGCCAAAATGAACATTGAAATAAGTATGAAGAATGGGAAAAAGAATTTGATCCAGATTACTTTAAAACTCCCCGCCATTATAGCACCGGGTGAATGAATTGGTGAGGCCCAATAGATCCAAGAAGCTTTGTATTGATCGGAGATATTGACATGTGCGAGTGCTTGCAACATGACAATACAGCTCATGTACAGGAGGATAATGTGCTTGCCCGTGTGCGGAAGTTGCTCCCAGACTTCATGCAAGGGTCTCCGGCTCTGCATCATCAAGTACACAAAATAGATCGGTACATAAGCAAACATCGGATACACTTTCATCTTAAAACTTCTACTCCTTCCAGTTTGTAGCCATGCCATTAAGAAACCTGCTTGCGCCTCCGGACGCCGATTGAGCCGGGTGGCTAGACTTTCAGCAAGGCGTATGGTAGCAATATTGCCTTTGCTCCTTATGTTACTTGAAGATCCGGCCTGCACTTCAACAGCATCAAGAAGTACAATCCTATTCCCGAATTGAGGTGCTAAATATCGAACCGTAAGCCAAATTAAAACCAGTGGAAGGACTATTGCCGGTATTACAAACATTGGGAGCATCATCGCTGCTTTGAGCGGCATTATCCAAGAATAAATTGCAGACAGCCAAAATGAGGGGGTAAATCGGGTCCATGCATGAAGGCCTACGTTATAGTATTTCAACGCCGCAACATCCATAGCGCGGGGTACTAAATAATAGGCACCAAATACGATAATGGAAAAACCAATCTGAAAATAGCTCAGCCATTCTTTAAATTTCCCCGGGCTTGATAAACGAAGCAGCAATAAATACACACCCATCACAACGAACAATGCTGTAAATACTAGGAGCAGCAAGGGTATTGGAAAGAGCAAAGCCGCCTTCCAACCATAAAGAGCACTAATCGTTGCCCAGGCGGGCAGCGACATTGGTAGCACCATCCGAAATAGGTAAATGAAGATGTGCAGTATCCGAGAGAGCAAAAAAGTCCGGTCGCTGACAGGCTGCGGCAGGACAATGTACTTATCCCGAGTATCAATTAGTATCGTTGAGAAATCCGAAATTAAAGTAAGCGACAACAGAAAAAGAAACATCGTGTAGAAGAGCCATAAGCCGGAAAGTGGATCTTCAATTAGGACGAGTGGAAAGATGTAAATGATCCCTGTTGCGAAGGAAACAAACATGCCAAAGAAAATAGCATACCGATGCTTGGCATTTTTTGTACTACGCTGCCGGCCAAATCCGGCTGGTCGCCGGTCGTCGAGCTTTAGCTTCACATCCAGCAAGGCTCGTAGCTGCTCTGTATCGGCACCAAGCCTTTCCCATAGCCTTCCTGGGAGCATGATTAGGTAAAGCAGTATGCGATTCATGTACGCGACATTAAACAAATAAACACCAGCTAGGCTTGCAATAAACCTTTACAAGTTGCTTAAAATAAAGTTGGTCATTCTTTGATAAAGATGCATGCGGGTGTTGCCACCGGAGATACCATGCGTGCGGTCCGGATAGTATTCTGCGTCAAACTCCTTACCATCGCTGATTAGGTGATTCACTAGCGCAACACTATTTTGAAAGTGCACGTTATCGTCTCCAGTTCCATGTATCAACAAGAATTTCCCTTTCAGTTTGGCCGTCATTTTTTCAGGTGCATTTTCATCATATCCGGCTTCATTCTCCGAAGGCATGCGCATGTATCGTTCGGTGTATATATTGTCGTAGTACCGCCAGTTGGTAACCGGGGCAACAGCTATTGCCATTTTGAATACATCGGCTCCTTTCATGATACAGGTACTACTCATAAAACCACCAAAACTCCAGCCCCAAATTCCGATTCTGCCGGCATCAACATACGGTAGTGTGCCTAGATGCTTTGCAACGGCAATCTGATCGTCGCTTTCATACTTTCCAAGTTGGAGGTAGGTCTTTTTACGGAACGCCTCCCCTCGGAAACCGGTACCGGTACCATCCACACAATAGATGATATACCCTTTTTCAGCGAGCATATTGTGCCAGAAATAGTCTCTTACAGGAAACCTATCGGCAACTTCCTGCGAATTAGGGCCACTATATTGATAAAGCAAAACAGGATATTTCTTTGAAGGGTCAAAATTTGGAGGCAGTATCCGCCAAGCATTTAGTTCTACCTTATCTGCTACTTCAACTTGTGTAAACTCCACCTTGCCCAAATTAAATTCAGCCATTGTCTTTTTTAGGTCGGCATTGTCTTCTAAAATTCTAATGCTCTTACCCTCAGCATCAAGGAGAGAATAGACCGGCGGGGCGTTCAATTGGCTGTATTTATCCAAGAAATACCGATTACCGTTTATTGGTGTGATGGCGTGAAAGCCGGGTTGCGGGGTCAAGGTTTTCCTGTTTTTTCCGTTCAGCTCCACACGATAAAGATTTCGTACTAATGGACTGTTTACTGCCGCTGTGTAATAGACATACTTTACTTGCGCATCAGTGCCGATGAGGGCATCAATATCATAATCTCCTTTAGTAAGTAGCGTCAATTTTTTGGCCTTCCAATCCCAGGTGTATAGGTGATTCCAACCATCTTGCTCACTATTGAAAAGAAAGGAATGACCATCCGGTAGAAACTGAAGATTGTCGTTAATTTCTATAAATGCTTTGTTAGTTTCGGAGTAGATTTTCTCTGTTTTACCATCCTTTGCATTGGCCAGGTAAAGGTTTAGTTCATTCTGCCGACGGTTCAATTTGTACACACAAAGTCGTGCCGGATCATTGCTCCATTTTATCCTGGGGATGTAATAATCCATCGTCCCATCTTCATTACTCAACTCAGGCCGAGCGACAGTCTTACCAGCCAAATCGTAGATCAATATTTCAACAATAGAATTTGGTTCGCCAGCCACCGGATACTTGTATTTGTAGGGGGTTGGGTATAGGTTATCATACTTGGTCATGGTATATTCCGGTACATTAGTTTCATCAAAATGATAGTAGGCCAAATGCTTGCTATCGGGGCTCCATTGATAAGCTTTAGTGAATTCAAATTCTTCCTCATACACCCAATCACAATTACCATTGATTATCTTGTTTTGGGCGCCGTCGCTGGATACTTGAACCACCTCCTCTGATTTTAGATCTTTATAAAAGAGATTATTATTTTTTACAAAAGCCACTTTTGTCCCATCCGGAGAAAAGCTGGCATGGAGTACTTTAGCAGTATCCAATAGGGTTTGATTCTTGGATTTTATGTCGTAGAGATAGACCCTATAAAGTACAGATCGCCGGTAGATATTTTGTGCCTGTGTCCGGAGCAACAACTTGTCTCTTTTGGGGCTTATTTCATAATCATCAACATCCAGGTTGCCCTGATAAAGTACTTCGCCAGCAGTACCGTCGACGATTGATTTTATTTGAATAGTCCGTTCTTGCCCATTCCGTACGATATCGGTATAATGAGTACCATCGTCCATTGCGTTGAACCCCGGCACAGACTTAATTCGGAAAGTACCCTTTTGCCAGATATCCTCCAGTGTGATGGATTTTTTTTGGGCAAAAGCAGTTTGAACAAGCAGAGATAGAATGAGAAGAAAACTGAAACGCATAATCTTGATTTGATGGGGTCAAATTTAAGTCGGACAGTGTAGCTAAAAGTTTGGTGGGAGCATAAAGTTTGCCTTAGGTATACAATCAATAGATTGGTTCATAATTTTGTAATAATGGAACATATCATTTTGTTACATGGGGCCTTGGGTGCGGCGGCTACAATGTACCCCTTGAGCAAAGCGCTAGAGCGCAGTGGCGCGTTGCATCTTTTAGATTTTTCCGGACATGGGGAGCGTAGCGGTAAGAAAACACCCTTTGATTTACCCTTGTTTGAGCAGGATATCCTTCACTTTTTAGATGCACGCGACATTGAATCGGCACATTTCTTCGGTTATAGTCTGGGTGGCTACGTTGCATTAAGATTGGCCATTTCACATCCTCATCGGATAAAAAGTATCACGACCCTTGCTACAAAGTTTGACTGGAATGAGGCTACTTGTCGGCACGAAAGTGACAAATTGAATGCCGCGATATTGGAAGAAAAAGCACCCAGGTTTGTGTCTTCACTCAAGAAGCTCCATCAACATCAAGATTGGAAGGAGCTAGTGGCCAATACCAGTCAGTTTTTATTGTCAATGTACCAGCATCGTTTTAGTCCTGTCAACCTGGCTGAAATCAAGGTGCCTGTTTGCTTACTCGTCGGTGAGAAGGACAAGATGGTCGGACTACAAGAGACACTCGACACGGCACAAGCAATCAATATGGCACAATTTGGTGTTTTGCCAGGCTGCACTCACCCCATTGAACAAGTGGACTTAGATGTTTTGAGTGCACTTATTGCGGGATTCATCAGGCGGCAACATGCTGAGCTAGGAAAATAATTTGGGAATTTTTTCTTTTGGAAATCCGTATGGTGCCAGCCTACCTTTAGCGCGATTTATTTTTATCCATTTACCAACACATGAAGAAGAACATAGCGCTCCTGGCCGGCGGATATTCCGGAGAATATACGATTTCCATAAAGACGGCACACACGATAGAACAACACTTGGATGAGCAACTGTATAACACCTACAAGATCATCATCACTCGTGATGGATGGTGGTACACTGCGGCAGACAACACGCAAATCGCTATTGATAAGAATGACTTTTCTCTTCCATTGCCGGACGGTCGTGTCGTGTTTGATGCTGTGTTTATTGCTATTCATGGCACTCCGGGAGAAGATGGTCGGATCCAAGGATATCTGGATATGCTTCAGATCCCCTACACAAGTTGCAATGCAATCGTCAGTGCTTTGACCTTCAATAAGAGCTATTGTAACAAAGTAGTGAAGGCTCTCGATATTGTGAATATTGCCAACTCGGTTCACTTAATAAAAGGAGAATCTTTTAGTATGGGGGCTATTTTGGACACACTTCGTTTACCGGTATTTGTAAAACCAAATGAAAGTGGTTCCAGCCTTGGCGTGAGCAAGGTAAAAAAGGTAGAGGATCTTCTGCCGGCTATCGACAAGGCATTTTCCGAAGACAAGCAAGTACTGATTGAAGAGTTCATCGAAGGGCGGGAACTAACAATTGGCGTATATAAAATTGATGGTATCCTGCATACCCTTCCAGCTACCGAGATTGTGAGCAACAATGAGTTTTTTGATTATGAAGCTAAATATACACCCGGTGTCACTTCCGAAATTACACCTGCCAATATCTCATCTACCATCAAACAGCAGTTGGAGAAAAAGGCAGAGTATATCTATCGACACCTCAATTGTCGCGGTGTAGTCCGGATGGACTTTATCTTACAACAACCCAGTAATAAGCTCTATTTCCTTGAAGTAAATACGATGCCGGGACAAAGTGAGAATAGTATCGTACCCCAACAAGTACGCGCGGCAGGGATGGACTTAAAAGAATTTTATGGTGCCCTTTTAGCAGATACGCTTCGAATTGGTTGCAACTTCTAACTTGTCATAAAAAGTATTGTAGCACTTTCTAAAAACAGCCTTTCAAAAGACGTAATTTGCAGCCTATGAGTCAGGCCACTTCGGCAAACACTACCAGTAACGGGAAATCTAGGTTATTCAACTCTATTTGGTTCAATTTGCTATTGATGCTCGGTATTGTAGCGCTTTGCTATTTTATTTTTTTCTCGTCCCTTGGTTTGATTACGCACCATGGAGCTGAAATAAAAGTTCCTAAGGTTTTAGGCAAGGATGTCAAATCCGCTATTGCTCTGTTGGAAGGTCAAGGGTTTGACGTTCACGTGGACAGTACCTACGCCCCGGACAAGAAAGCCCTTGTTGTCTTAGATCAAATTCCGGATGCTGGTGAGATCGTAAAAAATGGGAGAACACTTTTTATCACGGTAAATAAAAGTGTTCCGCCAACTACCCCTATGCCCAATTTGGTCAATCTTTCATTTCGGAGTGCTGCATTAATTCTGAAAAGTAATAAACTCATTTTAGGAGATACTACTTACCGCCCCGACATTGCACAGGGTGCTATTCTGGAACAATTATTAAATGGACAACCCATACGTCCCGGCCAAATGATTCCACAGGGTAGTATTATCAGTTTGGTTATTGGAGATGGTCTCGGAAATACTGAAATGAATGTACCCGACGTTATAGGGATGACTTACCCTGAAGCAGTGGCTCAATTGAGTAGTAGTGGACTCATGTTTACCCCAATATTCGACGGAGACATTTCGGATACAACTGCGGCAAAAATTTATAAACAAACACCAAATGCCATTAGCGACTTAGGTACCCCTAGTAGGATCCGCCAGGGTGATTTTATTGATCTTTACGTCGGTCAAAACCCAGCAGACAGCACCATGGAAGCGAACCGAAATGCCTGGAAGGACAACCTCTACAACAGTCCGCCTAATACTGGTTCCGATGATACCGCCAACCAATTCTGATGCAATACAAATCCCTTCTTTTATTGTTGGTCTGGCCGATCATTACCGGCCAAAACAAATTAGCTGCACAAGAGCATCTGGGTCCGCTAAAGTTTAATCGTACCCTAACGCAATTTGTCCCAAGCCATCACCCTACCCCTCTTAAGACTACAGCTCTTAGCCTTCCATTTTTTGAAGACTTTACGGACTATTCACTTTATCCCAATCCTTCCAAATGGGCTGACAGTAATATCTATATCAACAATACGATGGCATTGAACCCAATTAGCCGTGGTGTTGCCACTTTTGATGCCCTAAATAGGTATGGGCGCCCTTATGATACAGTCAACAAATATAATCTACTCTTCGCGGACAGCCTCACATCCCGACCATTTGACTTGAGTATCTATGGCCCACAAGACAGTCTTTATCTCAGCTTTTTCTACCAACCGCAAGGCTTAGGATTTTCTCCAGAAACAGCAGATTCGCTCCAGCTCTATTTTCACAAAAAACAAGGAGGTTGGGCCTTGCAATGGTCGGTACCCGGGAGCGAAGTACAAGCTTTTCAGCAAGTATTGATACCGGTAGCGGACACGAATTTTCTTTACAACGGATTCGAATTCCGATTCGTGAACAAAGCAAGTATCAATACTAATGACGATATCTGGAACCTAGATTATATCAAGCTGGCAGCCAACCGAACTCTCTTTGATACTGCTATCCGAGATATCGCCTATACAACCCCGCCCAGCAACTATCTTAACGATTATAGCGCTATGCCGTACCGGCAATTTTTAGCCAATGCTGCTAACGAAACCAATGGCACAATCAAAGACAGTATTTGGAATCACTATAGCACAAACGGTACCGTCAATTACGGCTACTTTTCTAAAGAATTAACTACAAACACACCGCTAAGTACAGCAAACAATACGACCAATTTCTCCCCCTACAGCAAAAATGAAATCAACTTCTCCAATTTCAATAATAGCATAACGCCTAGTAGTAATTCGGCAAAAGTAGTTTATCAGACAAGCTTCTATCTTTCGTCCGGAAATCCAACAGAACCTAAGGACAACGATAGCCTTGTTTACGAACAAATATTTGACAACTACCTAGCCTACGATGATGGCACAGCGGAAAAGAGTTACTTCTTAAATCTATCCCCTTCTCTACCGGGTAAAATCGCCGTCGAATACCGACTAAACATTCCGGACACCCTTACCGGTATGGCAATTTACTTTGGCCAACAAGTACCCTCTGCAGTCAATAAAGAATTTTCAATAGCCGTGTTTACAGCATTAGCCGGAATTTCCGGAGCTGCTGCGGATATAAATTTGTATCAACAAGACCAGCTTTACCCTCTCTATACTGATGAAATAAATCACTTCACCTACTACAAATTTGATAGCCCTATTCCCTTACCAAAAGGAGTTTTCTACTTGTCGGTGATCCAGCCTGCTAATTCAGGCTCAGATAGCCTGTACATAGGTGCTGATGTGAATCGTATTGGTGGCAATCATGTCTATTACAATGTACTCAACTCTTGGAATAGCTCTTTATTTAGTGCTGCTTTAATGATGCGCCCACTATTGGGAGGTACGATAATTGGCACCTCGGTTGCTGAACAAAATAGTCCGGATCAACTTTGGAGTCTTTACCCGAACCCTACACAAAAATATCTGCATATCAACTCAAAGTACACCTGCCAAGCGTATAAGATATGGGACATAAATAACCGAGAAGTGGTACATTCAAGCTGTACCACAGACAAAGTCAATATTCAAGAACTGAAGCCTGGTACCTATTTACTATCTATTCGCCAGAATAATACCTGGAGTCAGGCGCGCAAATTCATTAAACAATAACAAAATGCAAGAAATTACAGTAGAGGCTTTTAAGAAAAGACTAGATTCAGGGGAGCAGATTCACCTGTTGGATGTTCGGGAACCCGACGAATTTGCAGACTACAATCTAGGTGGAAAACTCCTTCCTTTGGGCAATATCATGGCCATGCAAGTGGACGAAATTGAAGATTGGAAGGATGATGAAATAGTCGTGCATTGCCGATCCGGGAAACGTAGTTTGCAAGCATGTTTAATGCTGGAAACTCTAGGCTATAAAAACCTGAAAAACTTGACCGGAGGCGCACTGGCTTGGCAAGAACTCATGAAATAGCACCTCAATAAAGGTTTTTAATCACAGCTTATTTTGGTGCCGCCAGGCTTCATAAGCAACCAGATTTGCTGCAAATCCTTTGTCTAATTTTTTTTGGGCGCCATTCCCGGCTATACGTTCCAAGTCCCCTCACTCGTTGAGGGCGCAAGGCCCATTGCTTGTCGAGGAGGCCTGTCCCCTCACTCGTTGAGGGGAGCTTTCCACTGCTATCCG
>JAFDYA010000071.1 GCA_018267675.1 Bacteroidota bacterium | reverse complement strand
TTCTACACTGAGCCGTTCTTTCATGCCAGCAAGTTGCAATTTCATCTCGTTGAGTTGTTCGCGGATGGTATTGAGGAGTGTTTCCGCCAGGTCTTTTTCCTTTCGTTTTTGAGAAAGTGTACTGTCAGCAGTATTCACTGCGTTGCGCATCTCGTAGTAAATCCGGTCTTTTTCACTCAGAATTTTGTCTTCTGCCTCTTTCTTTTTTAAGAGCGTATATAGTTCTTCGTCGCCAACATGTAGTTGCTTTTCGGTTTCGGAGATGCCACTGCTTGCGGTTGTATGCGCTTCTTTTGCTTGCTCCAGCTGCCGCTGTGTTTCCTGCAACTGATGACTTCGGATGGCTACTTCACTCTTTAGGCTTTCCAGTTTGCTTTGTTGCCTTGTGTATTGAATATTGTGCGCATTGTATTGGTCGTTGGCATTATTAAACTGAATTTGCGCATCGTTGAACACAGCTTCGGAGCTTTGTTGCTCCTGTGCCAATTGGTTCATTTCAGTATTGACAGCAGCTAGTTCTGTGCGGGTGCTCGAAATGCTTTCCTGAAGTTGGTTTAGTTGGTTTTCCAATTCCGCTTGCCGCTTGTCGGCACTAGCGTTTGCTGCCTCATAGGTCTCAATACGGTTGCTGAAATTGGATATTTTATTCTGGAGTTGATTGATCTCTTGTTTGGTTTGTTCAATGCTTTTGTCGGCTAGTTCTGCATTGAAGCCGGCAAGTAGGCTTTGTGTTCCGGCTATTTCACCACGCAGTTTGGTCGTGATGTCATTGAGTGCAGTAATGTCGGCAGCAAGTCGTTCTAGGTTTTTTGTACGGCCAATTTTATTGCCTTCAAACAGGCCAACCGAACCGCCACTCACCAGCAGAGGTTCACTCTTATATCGTCCTTTTATATCGACCAGAATGGCACCGGAATCGTTGCGTAGTCCTTCTTCTAAATGCTCATATACCCACACCTTTCCTAGGAAATAGTGCACGAGTGGGCGGTATTTTTCTTCTACGTCCACAACCGTTAATGCCGAAATCCCACCCTCAGGAGCATGTGTTGCGCCCGGCGTTTCGTTAGGAATCCTATCGAGCAAAATGAAATTGGCCTTTCCTTTTTTATATTGTTCCAGCAAACGAATGGCCTGCGCGGCTTCTTCGATGTTTTCAACCACATAGTAGTTGAGGTATTGATCTAAAACTACCTCCAATGCGGTGCGGTACTCTGGCTGAACGGTGAAAATATCACTGAGTAGCGGCGCATTGCTTTGCCAGTCCTTGTTTCGTTTTAGGAATTTGATACTATCCGGATAGCCCTCCAGGGAATCCACCAGGCTCTTGAGTAGAGCATGTTCATTTTTACGGGCATCAAGTGTTCGGTTTTCTTCTACTAATTTGGCTCGGAGCGCTTCCAAGGCTTCTTGGCCTTTTAGGATTTTGCCTTTCACCTCCTCTTGTTTCGTAAGCAATACTGATAGTGAACTCTTTTTTTGCTCCAGATGTTGCTCATTTGTTTGCCGCTCTTGCTGTACTTGTTGGATTTGTTGTACGCGCCCGTTTCGTTCGTCGAGCAGGTGCTGGATACTCCGTTGCACATTGCTAATTGAGGTATCGGCAACCGCTACTTTTTTCTCTGCATCAAACTGGCGGCGTTGGGCTGTTTGCACTTTCCCGCGACAAGCATCCAGTATTTTCTTTTTCTCGTCATAGTCCCTACGGGTTTCATCGGCTTGCTTACGCAAGGTTTCTAAAGCCGCCCGCAACTCTTCCAGCGCTTTCGATTCCCCGCCTATCTGTTCGTTGGCCTGTGTTATTCCTGCTTCCAGCTGTTGTTGTCGGGAAGTAGCATTGGTAATGGTTTCTGCAAGGCTTTTTTCTCGCTCTTGGAGATGTTCTAGCTTTTGTGCCGCTAGTTTTTTCTCACTTTCTAAAATGCGGATTCGGTTCAGGATTTCATTGAATGCTTTTTGCAGCCCGTTTAATTCCTGCTCTCGTGCGATGAGGCTCGTCTTATCTTTTTCAATTTCCGCTTCGCCGGTCGCCACAATTGCTTCTAGTTGCGCTTTGCGGTCGGTCTCATTATGGAATTGATCGTTCAGGTTTTTATAGTTGTCATTGAAATGGCTTAGACTGGCTTTTGCTAATTCAATACTTATTTCCTTGTAGTCCCCTTTTATCTGAAAATATTTCTCTGCTTTTTTTGCCTGCGATTCCAGCGTGCGGAGATTGGCGCCAATTTCAAATAGCAAATCTTCAATTCGGGCAATATCGCCTTCGGTAGCTTCCAGCTTTTGTTTCGCTTCTTTTTTTCTGGTTTTGTAGATGGAAATGCCGGCGGCTTGCTCTAGCATACGGCGACGACTCCCTTCTTTATCCTTGATAATATCGTCCACCATCCCCAATTCAATGATGGCATACGAATCGTTGCTCACCCCGGTGTCTAAAAACAGATTGTGAATGTCTTTGAGGCGACAGGCTACATCGTTGAGGCGATATTCACTCTCGCCACTTTTGTAGAATTTACGGGTGATCGTGACCGTGGTAAATTCGGTGGGTAATAAGTTTCTTGTATTTTCAAAGGTGAGGCTCACCTCTGCCATGCCGCTACCAGCACGGGTTTTAGAGCCATTGAATACTAAGTCTTCAAGATTGTCCGAGCGAAGAGATTTTATCTTATGCTCACCAATCACCCAGCGGATGGCATCTACAATATTGCTTTTGCCGCATCCATTAGGCCCTACAATCCCGGTGATGGGATGGTCCAGCATGATTTGGGTTTTGTCGGCAAAGGATTTGAAACCTTTGATGTCCAGAGAACGTAAGCGCAAAGTTTACTATGTATTGTGGTAAAATAAGGGGCGAAAATAAGCAATCACAGCTTGGAATATTTTTTTGATTTTTTAGTGTTGTCCTTGATAGAACTATTGACAATACTAAGCGAAAGGCTCTCGAGGAGGTACTTACCTTTGCGACCGCTACACAGAAGCTCGGCAGGTATGTGCTCCAGTTATTTTTAAAAAAATTTCGGCAGGTGGACAAGCAGAGCGTGTAGCGTACTTACAATATTATTATTCAGTTTGGATTATGGCTAAAGTAGCGATCAACCTGGCCACAGGTAGTTTACAGGAGAAGGAAATAATTGTTGGCATTGATTTGGGTACCACCAATTCGCTCGTGGCAATAGTGCGGGAAGATGAGGGGCGTCGGTATCCTGTGGCTCTGCGGGAGACGGATGGCTACACCCTAGTACCCAGTGTAGTCAATTTCGGGAAACAGGGCGAAGTGCATGTTGGCAATGAAGCACGCGCCCGTCTGCTGACCGATCCCGAGCGCACCATCTATTCCGTGAAACGCTTAATGGGAAAGAGCTATGGTGATGTACAGCAGGATGCCGGTCGCTTTGCCTACCAAGTGATTGATGATGATACCGAGACTTTGGTCAAAGTAGCGATTGGTAATAAGTTCTATTCGCCAATTGAGCTCTCAGCACAAATCCTGCAGGAACTGAAATCTCGGGCAGAACACCTCTTGAAAACGCCTGTAACGAAAGCGGTGATCACTGTGCCGGCTTATTTCAATGACACACAGCGCCAGGCTACCCGCGACGCGGGCAAGTTAGCTGGGCTGGATGTGTTGCGGATTGTGAATGAACCAACCGCCGCCGCACTAGCATACGGCTTGGGGATGAAGCAGGACGAAGAGCGCATTATAGCGGTCTATGATCTGGGTGGCGGCACTTTTGATGTGTCTATTTTGCGCATCGCAGGCGGTATTTTTGAAGTGTTAGCTACGCATGGCGATACCTATCTTGGTGGGGATGATTTTGATCGCGTGCTTGGGGAGGAATTGTTGCGGCAGCAGCCGAGCTTGGATATGAAACAGGCAGCGGTAGTGCAAGCACTTCGGCTTACTGCGGAGGCGGTTAAGAAGGCGCTATCAGACAATGCAGTCTATGAGGGCGAAGTGGCCGGTAGGCCTATTCGGGTCACTAGGGAGCAATTTGACGCCCTCATTCAGCCTTTTGTGGCGCGGACGCTGGATAGTTGTCGTAGCGCGTTGAAAGATGCAGGCATACAGGCAAAAGATGTGAACGCAGTGGTGATGGTCGGCGGCTCAACTCGAGTACCGTTGGTGAAGGATTCAGTTCGGGCTCTTTTTGGTCGGGAGCTGTTTGATGCACTCAACCCCGATGAAGTTGTGGCCTTAGGGGCTGCTGTGCAAGCGGATATTTTGGCGGGCAACAACAAGGATATGCTGCTGCTTGATGTGACACCCTTGTCTTTGGGTATTGAGACGATGGGCGGCTTAATGGATGTGTTGATTCCGCGTAATTCTAAGATACCATCAAAAGCGGGTCGCCAATACACTACCCAGAAGGATGGACAAAGTGCAATGGCCATTTCGGTATTTCAAGGGGAGCGGGATTTGGTAGCGGATAATAGGAAGTTGGCGTCGTTTAACCTGAAGGGAATCCCGGCAATGCCGGCAGGATTGGCCAAGGTAGAGGTGGTTTTTTTGATTGATGCAGATGGCATTTTGAAAGTTAGTGCCAAAGAATTGCGAAGTGGGGTTGCGCAAACGATCGATGTGCAGCCGCAATATGGGCTTACCGATGCGCAGGTAGAGCAAATGCTGCTGGATTCTATGCTACACGCAAAGGATGATATAGCGCGTCGTGCTTTGGTGGAAGCGCGTACTGAGGCGGAGCAAATGCTGGAAGTGACACAACGCTTCTTGAATAAACATGGCGCGATGATGTCGGAGGAGGAGCGGGTGCTGACCCATGCGCATGAGACTGCTGTTCGTGCAGCTATCGCGGCGGAGGATAAGGATGCGATCCATGCGGCCACTGAAGCCATGAATGTGGCTACTAAGCCCTTTGCCGAACGGTTGATGGATGCCGCATTAAAGGCGGCAATGAAGGGGATGCAAGTTTGATTGGTTGCAGTAAATAGGTTCGGGATGCCTCCAACTGTTGTAGCTTGTGCCTCTTGCTGGGCTTGCGCCCGCGATAGCAGCGAAAAGCCCACAGTGGAGCGGAGCGGAACGAGGACTTGCAGCGTATAGCGCGTTAAGGCGCCCAAAAAAATGAAAATGGATTTCCTTGTGAAGAGCGGGGAAGGTGCTTGGGATTGGGCATAAAAAAAGCAGGGAATTACCCCTGCCTTACTAAGTAAGTTTTGTTTTTAGAATGGGCCGGCACCGCTGATACTTGGGTAGAAGGCTTGGCCGGTGGAATCCAGTAATACCGGTGAGGAGTTGACCACGTTGTTGGTATTCCGTTTCCAGTTGAGCACGCCTTTGGCGGTGTCTGCGGCGTAGATATTGTTGTCGTATCCGGCATAATAAACGGTATTGACATGTACCAGGGGTGAGGATTTGATCAGACCTTCTGTCTTGACCTTCCAGCGGAGCTCGCCGGTGATGATGTGGTAGGCATAAAGGTAGTAGTCGTAGCTACCGACATAGATGATTTGGTCGGCGGCATAGGGGGAGCAGGTGATCCGGTCGGTGGTTTTGTTGACCCAACGGGGAAGGCCGCTTCCGGAATCAATGCAATAGAGCTTAGTGTCGTAGGACCCGAAGATGATATTGCCGCCATAAGATACTGGAGAGGAGAGGATGGAGCCACCTGTTTGGTAGGACCAGCGCATGGAGCCATCGGTACCGCGCAGGGCATACATAGCGCCATCATAGCCGCCGATATAGATGCGGTCGCCATTGACGGCAGGGGAGGAATAGAATTGTGTGGCTGTTGGTGAGTTCCAAGTCCAGGTACTGGCTCCGTTTGTTTTGTCGCGGGCATAGACGTTGCCATCATCGCAGCCTACTACAACATTGTTGCCTTCAATAGCGGCAGAGGAGCGGATGGCCCCACCGGCAGTAAAGTCCCAGACAAGGGTATCTTTTACGGTGTTCCAGCAGACGAATCGGCCGCTTTCTGTCCCGAAGTAGATGTTGTTGGCATCGCCGACCGGGGAGCTTACGATGGGGGAGTTGAAATTGAGCCGCTTGATTTCCGCGCCGGTGTTGGGGTCTAGCTTATGAAGGTAGCCATCTTCCGCGCCGATATACAGGTTGCCATTAGAAATATAGGGTGAGCCGCTCACCTTGGAGCCGGTATAATATTCCCATTTTTTAGCACCATCGCTAGGGTTTAAAGCATAGACGAATCCGCTTTCATTGGCAATAAACAGACTGGCAGATTTGCCGGGAATGAGTAGGTCATCTTTGCTGTAGTTTTTGCTACAAGCCATAAGGGTAACACTAGCAAAGAGGCCAATAAAAAATTTAGAGTATCGTGTATTCATACGTTTGAATGCTGCCGGGTTGGCGTCAAAAATCTTTGCAAAATAAGCGATTCAAATTTAGGCTGCAAGGCTCTTTAAAGAAAAAGCCGGCAGATACGTTTTTTTGTAGCTGCCGGCAGAGGGGATTGTGGATATTTAATTATTCTTGGGGAAGGCCAACGGGCACTGCCTGACGGCGTTCTTTGTGGCGTTTTATTTGATTCACCATACTGTCAAAAGCAAAGTCAAAGGATTCTTCAAAAGTTTTGCTTTGGTGCTTTACAAAAAAAGAATGGCGGGGAATATGGATTTTGATTTCGGCAACCTTGTCTTTAATGGTGTGACCAATGTTGTCGAGGATGAGGTAAACTTCTGCATCCACAATTTTGTCGTGAAAGGTGCGCAGTTTTTCCATCTTCTGTTTGATACGTTCGGTGAGCCGGCTATCGGCGTCAAAATGAACAGTCCTGATTTGTACGTTCATGCTGTTTTGGATTTAGTGAAAAGAAAAATTAAGCGTCGGGGTATTTCTATAGGCTTTTTGTTTTTTGGTGTTGAAAAGATACAAAAGCATTTGTGGTTTCCAACTCAATGCTACTAAATTTTTCCATGGTTTTAGCAATTCCATTTTCAATATGCGGAAAATCAGAGATTAATGAGGGTAAACCCTAATGGCGGTAGCTTTTTCTGTTGGGCCTTTTCCCACAACCTTGGGAGGAATTGTAGGAGGAATGAAGTGTCACTTGTCTTTTTCGCGCGGATGACTGTTTTGGTGCACCGTTTTCAGGCGGTTGATGTCCACATGGGTATAGATTTGAGTGGCCGCCAGACTGCTATGCCCCAGTAGGTCTTTAATGGCTTGTATGTCTGCACCGTTGCTGAGTAAGTGGGTGGCAAAGCTATGGCGGAGGATGTGTGGGCTGCGTTTGTCCTGTGTCGTCACTTCGGCCAAGCGTTGATGGACCACACGATAGATGTAGCCGGCGTAGAGGGCTTTGCCGCTCGGTAATACGAGCAAAAATTCACGTTCAGGATGTTCGAAGATCCTTTTCTTTTCGGCAATGTAGTGGCGGAGCTCATCGGCAATCGCTTCGCTCACAGGGAGCATTCGTTCTTTGTTTCCTTTGCCAAGAACGCGGAGTAGCCCTTGTCCCCAGGCGATGTCGGTTTCTCGTAGCGTCATTAACTCCTGTCGGCGCATGCCGGTGCAATAGAGCAGGGTGATGATGAGGCGGTCGGTAAGGTCTTTGAAACTGGAGCCAAAGGCAACTTCATTGAGTAAGTGGTTGCTTTCTTCCTCTTTAATGGATACCGGAAGCCGACTGGGTTTTTTGAGACTATGGAGCATTTTTACCGGATTGCGTTGGAGCAGCCCGAGGCTCATAGCATATTTGAAGAAGGTACTGAGTGCGGCGATCTTCCTATTGATTGTCGTGGCGGTGGTATCCGAATGTTTTTCTTGGATATCGGCAAGCCAGCTTCGGATATGATGGTGGGAGATTTCTTTTAAATCCGATATGCTGTCGTAGGTTTCTTGGAAATAATGCTGAAACTGCTCCAAGTCGGTTTGGTAGGCTAGGAGCGTGTGGGTGGATCGTCGTTTTTCGAATCGTAGGTAGCGTAGAAAGTCGGCGATGGTTTCGGCTATGACCATAAAAAAATCCTCTTCTGCCAAAGATATACTAAGGCAAAAGAGGAAGCTACAGGCAGGAGCCTGAAAAAATTAATCGTCTAATCTACCGCTGGCCATTTGATCCTTGTAAATGGCTTTCTTGATTTCTGTACGGCGAACAATAGAGGGCTTGGTGAACGATTGGCGGGCACGAAGCTGCAACAGGGTACGGCTCTTTTCGTATTTCTTCTTGTACTTCTTGAGTGCCTTGTCAATGTTTTCGCAGTCTTTAGCGTCGATAATCAGCATAACGGTAATACCCCCTTTATTGTTTATTTGTTTTTGGGAGCGCAAAGATAAGGAGCATTTATTAAATGGCAAACTCTTCTACTCAGCTTTTTTAAATGCAATAGATTTGTTGCGTTAATCGTTATTAGTTTCCTGTTGTTATGCACTTATTGAGCCGATTTTATTTTGTTGTCCCCTTACTCTGCTGTTTGAGTTTGGCTGCTTGCCAAAAGTATTCCGACACTCCGGGCAAGTCCGATCCTCGGCTCAATGGGCATTATTGCAATGATCCGGATGCGGTGAATTTCAATAAGGGCTTCCCGGGAATTGCTGATAATAGTGTGTGCATTTATCCGGCGGATGTTTTTGCAGGCAATTATTCGTTTGTAGATTCTGTGTATGATGGTAGCCAAAAGTTGATTAAGGAGCAGCCCTTGAATTTGTCCTTTTCGGCATTGGATCATACCCATTTCACCATGTCCGGTTTTTGTGCTGCAGGCATGCCCATCAATTTTACAACGAATCGGACCCTATTGGCTTCTGCAGATTCAGTAGTGAGCAGCGGGCAACTACTCTGTCGGCCAACCGATACTTTGAGTGGTACTATTTTCCAAGCTCTTGGCGATAGTACCCGTATTCGTTTTTCCTTGGTGGTACTATCGGATACCGGCGTGAGTTATCATCAGGGCACAGCCTTCCGGCAGTAATTTCGCAGCATTATGTTCACAGGGATTATTGAAAGTTTGGGTAAGGTGCAGGATAGGCAACTTATCGGCAGCAATATTGATTTTTGGATAGAAAGCAACCTGGTCGTAGAATTGAAAATTGACCAAAGCCTTGCCCACAACGGAGTTTGCCTCACGGTGGTGGAGTTGGAGGCTACTCGCTATCGGGTCACGGCTATTGCAGAAACTTTGAACAAGACTTCCTTGGCTACTTGGCAATTGGGGCAAGCAATCAATTTGGAGCGGGCTTTACGCATGGGCGATCGTTTGGATGGCCATTTTGTACAAGGGCATGTGGATACAACAACACAATGCTTGGTGCGGGAAGAAAAGCAGGGCAGTTGGTTGTTTCAATTTGCACTACCTGAAGCTTTTTCCGCCCTTGTGGTGGAGAAAGGATCAGTCTGTATTGATGGGGTTAGCCTCACTGTTTTTAATGTAGGGCGGGACAGCTTTCAAGTAGCCATCATCCCCTATACATTTGCTCATACCAGTTTTTCTACAATTGTTGCGGGAACTACTGTTAATTTGGAGTTCGATATCTTGGGGAAATATTTCCTAAGACATCAATCCCTTCATCTTGACAATAGCCAAGCAAGCACTTGAAACTACCTGAATTCAAACCATCCTACGACGTAGCCATTATTGGCGCCGGAGTTGCCGGACTCACGGCTGCCGCACTTTTGGGCAAAGCCGGCCTTAAGGTCTGTGTGCTAGAAAAAGAGCCTCATCCGGGTGGGTATTTAGCCGGATTCCGGCGCAAAGATTTCCGCTTTGATACCGCCATACATTGGCTCAATCAGTGTGATGAGCAGGGTTTGGTCAATCAAGCCTTCCGGATACTTGGGGATGACTTCCCCCATGCCAAGCCACAAAAAAGAATTCGCCGTTTCCTGGGTGAGGGTTACGATTATTTGCTCACCGACAATCCGGACGAACTGAAGCGGCAATGGCAAGCCGAATTTCCACAAGACACTGCCGGTATTGAGCGTTTTTTTAAAGATGCCCGGCGAATTGCTAAGGCATTTCGGGAGTTTAGTGATGTGTTTCGCACGGAGGAGTCCATGCATCTATTGGAGCGTTTATTATCCAAGCATAAGTTGGGAAAGTTTGCGCTGGCTTTTCTTCCCTTCATTCGTTACAGTGGCGAGAAAGGGCTGAAGAAGGGCTTAGCGCGTTATTTTACCGATGAAAAATTCTCCAAGATTTTTGCGTCCGATTCAGAATTGCTCTCCTGCCTCATCCCCGTGGCTTGGGCGTATAACAAAGATTTTCAATTACCGCCGGTCGGAGGTGGCCAAATGATCCCGGAATGGCTGGAGCATGTAGCACGGCAACACCAAGTAGATATTGCCTATCAAAGCCGTGTAGATGAGGTACGAGTGGCGCATAATACCTGCACCGGAGTTCATTTTGTCTGTCAGAAGAAGGAATATCAAATTCAATCCAACTATGTGATTGCTGCTTGTGATATTGAATTGCTTTATGAAAAGCTATTGGCTCCAGGCCTTGTCCCACAAAAGCTGAAAGATAAACTGCGGAAAGCGGAATTGTATTCCTCTTCGGTGACCCTCAATATTGCACTCGATTGTTGCCCCTCGGCCTTGGGTTTTGATGAGGAATTTATCCAGATTGCCGGAAAGCCCTCCTATCATACGGACACAACAAGCCATACTGCGGAGGATGCAGAAATAAGCATCTTGGCACCTTCCCTGCGCGATCCTTCTTTGGCGCCAAAAGGGAACGGAACCTTGACCATTTATATGCCTGCCGAAATGCATTTTATGAACGGTTGGCATACCCACTTGGATGATAATGGCAATCCGGAACGAGGAGCGGCCTATAACGCGCTCAAAGAAAAATTGGCTTCGGATTTGATTGATCGAGTTGCCGCTTGGGTAGCGCCTAATTTGCGGGAGCATATTCTCTTTTATGAAGTCGCTACGCCGGTCACGCATTGGCGCTATACCGGTAATCGGAATGGCTCTATTATGGGAGCCAAACCGGGCAGAGCTAATATGATGAATGGTATTGCTCATTATCAAAGTCCGGTGAAGCATTTATTCATAGGGGGCCATTGGGCAGAGCTAGGCGGTGGTGTGCCAATTGCGGTGAAAGCAGCTACCAATGCCGCTTTGCTGGTCTTGCAGCAGTTGCGCCCCCAACAAGCAAAATCGCTGGCCCGCTACATGGATCGGAAGATGGATGTGGCACAACTCAAGGCGGTACCCGGGTGGTTGCCTAGCCCTAATAATTGGCAGCCGGAGCCAACACCGGCCATCAAAACGGAAGAGCGACTAAAAGCCAAGCTGAAAGCGGAAGGAGCGCAGGGGGATACTAGCCAAAAATAAAAGCTGCCTCGAGTACTCGTGGCAGCTTTTCGGTAACATTTGTACTCCGTAATGCTTCTGCTATTGCAGCAGCAGCTTCTTTGTCATGGTCTCGCCATCGGCTTCTATGCGCAGCAGATACATACCTTTTGAGAGCTGCCGTGCATCTATTTCCCGGGCAAATTCGGTACTCACTGATCCGTATTGTTTGCTCAGTACCACCCGCCCAGTAACATCTAGGATGTCAAGGCTTAGGGATTTTATAGCCTGCTTCGTCTCCATGGTGAGCATAAAATAGCCATCTGTTGAGGGGTTGGGAAAGAGGCCGCTCGCCTGAATATTACGAATGCCGGATACCGCTGTGGGGTTGATGTCAAAGCCAATATCTAGCTGACTGTCGCGACCCGGATTCATCCACCTAGTCGAATCTCTGTGCCCATGCATAGATCGGTAATTTCCAATTGCTCTTTTTGATGCCATAAGTCTGAATTGGGTGGTATCGGCGTATGGAATATCACCGCGGGAAATCTCAACTACTAGGTTTTTGCTGTGTTCATAGATAAAGTCGCTCATTTGAAATTTGAGCCAATATCCCATTTTTTTGTAGTGGCTATGCCTGTGAAGGTCTGTTTCGCTGCAAAATATACTTGGTGCATATTGGTGATAAACGTATCATATCCTATAGATTGAAAAACACTTCTATCTGTCGTTCCTAGTTTAATGGATACATCGAGATAGGTTGCACTATCAAAAGTTCGAATTGGATATAGTCTGAAGTATATGTTTTTTACAGCACCATTCGGCATGGTAGGGAAATCTGAAGGTAAATAGATTGTTTGAAAGCGAATATTTTTAGTATCAAACGTATATGAATTTGTCCCTCCGCTACCGCTCCATGTAGAGCAATAGTATGTAGGTGTGCCTTGTGCGTTTAGCGACAACGAGATTGTTATCAAGGCTAATACAGACAAAGTTATTTTTTAAAATTCATGATATTTTATTTATAAATAATTGTATAATAGTATTTTGCATTTTGGCTATTTGGCTATTTTAATAGTTTTTATCCGGCCTGTATTATCGCTTGTTTGTAGGAGGTACATACCGGCTGCTATATCACCAAGTTGGATGCCTCCATTACTGCCGGTATTGGCTTTTTTCAAGACCCGTCCGCTATGGTCAAGAAGGGTATAGGGCGTGCCGGGTTGCAGCCCGGATACTGGGCCTGCTAAGTCGCTCCCCAAAGAATCGGCTTGGTTGTCACTAGGCTTTGTCATCCTAAAGGCCATCGTATTGGTAAAGCTGTATTTATACACAATATTGGTCCCATTATACCAAGCAGTGAGGATGTCTTTGCCGGAGTTGGAGGCATTGCTCACTGCGAAAGACTCATTAAGATCCCATGTTCTTTTCAAAGCTCCTTGCTCCGTGCTCCGAGATGGAAAAAGTGGATTGAAGTTAGTGTGTTTTTTCATGCTGTTGTTGGTTTGAGTGAAAAAATAATTTGTACTTATCGAGTGTCTAAGTTTATTATTTTTTTTAACAGTCAAAGAATTAATTGTTTAGTAAGTGGCTTTATGCTACTAACACAATATTAGTATTGCAGTCTTTGATTCTTTCGAAGAGTTGTTATCGGTAACTGCTTTGTCCGTAGGACAATATTTGATTTACCGCAGGCCTAAGCCTGTGGATATGACAAGGAGCAATAGAAAAATTGCCTGTAGGGCAGCACGCTTAATGACTTTTTGCAACGGCTTTGTCCGTAGGACAATATTTGATTTACCGCAGGCCTAAGCCTGTGGATATGACAAGGAGCTATGAAAAAATTGCCCGTAGGGCAGCACAATTAGTGACTTTTTGCAACTGCTTTGTCCGGAGGACAATATTTGATTTACCGCAGGCCTAAGCCTGTGGATATGACAACGAGCAATAGAAAAATTGCCCGTAGGGCAGCACGCTTAATGACTTTTTGCAACTGCTTTGTCCGTAGGACAATATTTGATTTACCGCAGGCCTAAGCCTGTGGATATGACAAGGAGCAATAGAAAAATTGCCTGTAGGGCAGCACAATCAATTAGATTCTTGTGACCTTTTTAGGTTTAAAGTCGTTCAATGCGTCTTGGTTGCTTTTTGATTAGTTTCATTCAATCATGCATGAATAGCTGGGTTTTATTCTAAACGCCTTTCTGAAATCCTGAGCACAAAAAAGCCGCCTCTTTGTTGGGAAAAGAGGCGGCTGGATAGGTGTGGTGTTTAGGCTACAATCGTGTCCAACACACTATTCATATTTCGTACCGCTTCGGCACTTTTATTAAACAAAGCCATTTCTTCTTCATTGAGTTTGAGGTCAATTACTTTTTCCCAACCATTCTTGCCCACTACTACTGGCACGCCAATACAGATATCGTTTTGGCCATATTCGCCCTCCAGATACACGCAGCAAGGCAATACTTTGCGCTCGTCGCGGATGATGGCTTCTACGAGCGCAGCGCCGCAAGCTCCGGGAGCATACCAGGCGGAAGTGCCGAGCAATTTGGTAAGGGTAGCGCCGCCCACCATAGTGTCGGCAGCAACTTTTTTCAATTCATCAGCGGAAAGGAAATCAGACACAGGCGCACCATTCAAGGAAGCAAGGCGGGTCAAAGGAATCATGGTTGTATCGCCGTGGCCGCCCACCACAGTTGCGTGGAGGTCGCCTTGGGAGCAGTTGAGTGCCATTTGCAGGTAGGTCTTGAACCGAGAGCTGTCCAGCATGCCGCCCATGCCGATCACGCGGTTCTTAGGCAAGCCGGTTGCCTTCAGGGTGAGGTAGGTCATAGTGTCCATTGGGTTGGAGATCACGATGATGATAGTTTCCGGAGAGTACTCCAATAGGCTTTTTGCAACGCCTTCCACGATCTTGGCATTGGTACCAATCAATTCTTCCCGAGTCATGCCGGGCTTCCGGGGAATGCCGGAGGTGATCACACAAACGGAGGACCCCGCAGTTTTGCTATAATCGTTGGTCACGCCAATTACTTTGGTATCGCATCCACGGAAAGAGCTGGTCTGCATAATGTCTAAAGCCTTCCCTTCAGCGAAGCCTTCTTTGATGTCGAGCAATACTAATTCCTGAACCAATTCTGCGCGGGCAATGTTGTCAGCACAAGTTGCGCCTACTGCACCGGCGCCTACTACTGTTACTTTCATTTATTGAGGAGGTGGTTTGATTTGAAAAATTGGCGCAAAGATAGGCTTATCTAAGCGGTTTCTGTTTTAGGATGCTGTTATCTTGATAGCAAAATAGATAAACCTGTATTCGGGCACTGATTGAATATTGGCAAGCGGCCTGCAACTTTGCGGGCTTCATGACTGCACGCACAAAAGCGCTTTTGGCTTACGTCTATATCGCCTTGATATGGGGGACTACCTATTATGGAATTGCGGTAGCGGTAAAGTATATGCCGCCGTTTTTTATGGCCGGCTTGCGCCAAGTCGTGTCGGCGTTGATCCTGATGGCGATCGCGTTTTGGCGGAATAAGAATATCGACTGGTCGCGCCAGAATATTTGGCGGAATGCAATCATTGGTTTCCTGATGATAACGGTGGGGAATGGGGTGGTCAGTTGGGCAGAGCTTTACATCCCGAGTGGGGTTGCCGCTTTAGTTTGTAGCACGATGCCCATCTCAGCAGTGATGCTCAATTTGCTTTTTTCAAAATCGGAACGACCCAATTTCTTAGTGATTTTTGGGATGCTTTTGGGCTTTCTGGGCGTCGGTTTTATTTTTAGAAATGATGTGCAATCGCTTACGGATACGACGTATCTCTTTGGCATTGTTGCCACGCTGATTGCCACCTTTGGTTGGGCAGGTGGTAGTATTTTGAGCAAGCAATGGGCCAATCCAGTGAATCCTATTGCTGATGCTGGCTTGCAAGTCGGTTTGGGTGGGATTTTCTTGTTGTTGTTTAGTCCTTTTGTTGATGATTTTTCGACTATGGATGCGCAAAATTTGGATGGATTAGCCGCCTTGGCTTATCTCGTTTTATTTGGCTCTGTGTTGGCATTTACAGCCTATCGTTATGCCCTCAAAGAACTACCGGTGGGCTTTGTGACGAGCTATGCTTATATCAATCCGCTGGTGGCTGTTATCATAGGTGCTTTTGCCGGAGAGCTGGTGACCATGTGGACGGTTCTTTCTTTTATTTGTATCATTACGGGTGTTGTCATTGTGCGGACCGGGTATGCGCGTTCAAATCTTAAGATTCAACTAGTAGATGAGCAAAAACAATAGCCTTGTTTTTACTACCGATAAGCGCTTAATGTGCCCTGCTGATATACATGCCTGGTTAGCTACGGAATCGCATTGGGCGAAGGGAATGCCCGAAGATTTATTTCAAACGGCATTCGAAAATTCGTTCTGTGTTGCTGCGCTAATTAACGGTCGGCAGGTTGGCTTTGCTCGCCTTATAACAGACTATGCCACCTTTGCGTATCTAGCAGATGTGTTCGTTATTGACAAGTATAGACGGCAAGGAATAGCGCATGGATTGGTTCGTGTTTTAATGGAGCAGCCGTGGGTAGATAAAGTCCGACGGCTTATGTTATCCACCAAAGATGCCCATTCAATTTATGCACAATTTGGGTTTGAGCCGGTACATTTTCCGGATAGAATAATGGAAATTCTTCGGCATCATTCCTATATCGATCCCAATTTTACACCATGAGCTTTCTGCAAACATCTTTATTTCAATTTCGGCATTATAAAGCCCTTGCTGAAGGGGCTATGCAACAAATAGCAGATGAGGACTTGCTCCGACCGGCAGCGCTAGAGGAGAATAGTCTGGTTGTGCTCATCAAGCATTTGCACGGCAATATGCTTAGCCGGTTCACTAATTTTTTGGAGGAAGATGGCGAGAAACCCTGGCGGCAACGAGACAAAGAGTTTGAACATGAAACTTTGGACCGGGTGCAGGCAATGCAGCTTTGGGAAGCGGGCTGGGCTTGCGTGTTAGACAATATTGGCCAGCTAAAGGATGAAGATTTGACACGCATCATTCACATTCGCACCGAGCCGATGACCGTGGAAGATGCTATCCTGCGGCAATTGATGCACTATGCCTATCATGTGGGGCAGATCGTATGGTATTGTAAGCAAAAGGCTGGGAGTGCCTGGCAGTCCTTGAGCATTCCTAGGGGTGGTTCTGACGCGTACAATGAGCAGTTAAAGAAGAAGCACTGATAGTCAATTTACAGGCTCTGTAGCAGGGGCAGTTTCAGGTTTTCTAAGGAAATCAATTTTTGATCGGCAAGCGTGAAGCGCGGGTCATTATAGTGTGCCGAGTCGGGTACGGCGATCACCTTCATCCGGGCAGCTTTGGCGGCGATCACTCCATTTACGGAATCTTCCAATACAACGCACTCATGTGGTGCACTATTGAGCTTTTCGGCACAATGGAGGAATACTGCGGGGTGGGGCTTGCCATAGTTTACTTCATCAGCAGAGCAAATACAATCAAAGCGATCGGCAAGCTTGAAATGACGAGTCAATTCCTGAACCATTCGGGTGGGGGAGGAAGTAGCCAATCCGATTTTATAATGTGCTTCCGCCAGCAAATCCAACAGGGGCAATACTCCCGGCATAATTCGGCCATCGGTTTTTGCTAAGGCGATGATATCGTCCAATATTTCTTCGGCTACCGTGGCATGGTCGCTGCCCTGCCACGGGAATGCTCTGCTCCAATATTCAGTCACTTCTTGGATACGTAGGCCGGTGGTCTCTTTAAATCGTTCTTTAGTGATGCCGATTTTGTGCTTGTCGGCAATCCGATTCATGCTGACGCCCCAGAGCGGCTCCGTGTCCAGAAGTAGGCCGTCCATATCAAAAATGACGGTATTGATTTTACTCGATGTTGGCTGGGGAATGGCTTGGTTCAAAATTGGACTTTGTGGTGGGAAGTAGATAAATGCTTAGTGAATTCTGTCGCCACGGGGCACTAGGCCTTGCATTAATTCGGCTTCTTTTGCAAGCCATTCTGCCCAATTCTTTCGGGTCTGATCTTCACCAAAATAGCGTGCCGCTAAGTCAATAAACAAGCGGTAATGACCGGCTTCGCTCACCATGAATTTGTGGTAGAATTTCCTCAATTTCTCGTCCTCCAACTGTTCTGCCAGTAGCCGGAAACGTTCGCAACTTCTCGCTTCTATCAAGGCACAGATCATGAGTTTGTGCAAGAGCTTTTCTTGGGGGGAGCTGTGTTTGGGTACCAGCTCCAACAAGGCATTCACATATTCATCTTTTCGTTGTGGTCCAAGTTGAAAGCCGCGCTTCGTTATTTCCGCATGTACCAGTCGGAAGTGTCCCCATTCTTCGGTGACCACAGGCGCTAGGGTCTCCACCAGCCCGGGCATATGGCTATATTTTTGGATGATGGAGATGAATTGGGTGGCCGCTTTTTGTTCACAGTAGGCATGGTCGCTCAGGATAAACTCTAGGGAGATTGCAGCAAGATTCGTCCAGCGGGGGTCGGTGGCCATTTTGAGGCCCAGGATGGCATTGTCGGCGGTACTCATATTGGGTATCTTGGCGGCAAAGGTGCAGTTAGAATTTGGCTTGCACTCAATTTCTTACTAAGGGCAGGGAAACGATGAAGGTAGTGCCTTTGCCTAGTGCACTTTCTACCCGTACACGGCCACCGTGTGCTTCTACCAGCGATTTGACATAGCTGAGTCCCAGCCCAAAGCCTTTCACATCATGAATATTTCCGGTGTGCGCTCGGTAGAATTTTTCAAAGATATGTGCTTGGGTTTCTTTAGTCATTCCGATCCCATTGTCCTTGATTCGGATCGTCAGCATTTGGCCCACGCTATTGCTGGTACTGATTTCTATCTTGAGATCTTGCGCAGAATATTTAATGGCATTATCCAACAAGTTAAAGATGAGGTTGGAGAAATGCACTTCGTCCGCATAGATTTTGGACTTCGTGGCCCTAAGATTTAGACTGAGTGCGCCTTGTTTTTCCTCCAAGCGTAAGGCTACATTATGAGCTGTTTTTTCAATGATTGCATGAGCGTCCAGTTCGGTACGGTTGAGGGAGATTTCTTCCCGCTCGATGCGTGCTGCTTGTAGGATGGTTTCCACTTGCTTGTTCATCCGTTTGTTCTCATCCTTGATCATGGCACTGTAATACCGGATCTTTTCTTCATCACCAATCACTTTGCTATTCGTCAGTGCATCTACAGCAAGGCTGATGGTAGCTAAGGGCGTTTTCAACTCATGGGTCATGTTGTTGATAAAGTCGCTTTTGATTTCGGACAATTTCTTCTGGCTAAACAGCGTGCGGACGGTAAGGGTAAAGGCCCAAATGATAATAGCGGTAAAGATGATAGAAGCCAGGATCATCCAGCTCATTTGCTCTATCAAATAGCCTTTGGGTTCTCGGACATAGACGTAGAGGTTTTCTTGCTGTGCGGCGTTGCCATTGGTCAGTCGGATAGACCAGCTCTCCGGCATAAATTCACTTTTGAATCCATCCGAATAGAGGACAATATTGTAGAAGATATTGGTGACACCAAATTCAAAGCTCTGTTTGATTCCATTATTGCGCAGCGCCTGCTGAATGATTTGCTGCATTTCATCCACCTTAAAATACTGAACCGTGAAGTGTTGCTCCAGCTCCCTTCTTCGTGCTGTTTCATTCAGGAAGGTGATGCCCGTTTGTTGGTTGAGCTTTGATAGAAACAAATCTTGTGTATTGTTCCGAATCTCATGCATGGCCTTGCTTCGGCTCTGATCAAACTGGTCTTTCTTTACTTGAATAGCATTCTTGATCCACTGCACTTGAATGAACATAATCCCCAGTACCGAAAGGGTAATCAACACAACAATCAGTGGGAATACTTTCTTCATTGCAATGCAAAGATTGTTTTTTCGGGCAAATTGAAAAGCTAGGTTAATCCCAAATCTGGCCTAATTCGGTTATTTCATGCAGGGAATGAGGTATTGCTACAATTTTTTTTGGAAACCATACCATCCACATTTCAGCTCCGAGCGAGCAGGCGGACGCTTACATTTTCTCCACCACCAAAGAATAGACTAAGGGTACTTTACCTTCCAAGCCTTCCGGTGCCCAGCGTTGTTCCGCTATTTTGGTATTACGTTCAAAAATGGGGAAAGGGGAAAAGTTGTATTCCTGGAAATGTTGAATTTTCAGACCGGCCTGATGTACTGCGGCAAACACTTCACCTAGCGAATGATTCCAGCTAATACATTCCCCGTTGAGATCTGCCTGCTTGTCAGCATAGCTACCGTTGAGGTTTTCTACAATTGCATCACCATTAAAATAACTGTATTCGATTTTTGAAAAAGCGTTGTCAAATGCCCAGATGAAGGGGTGAAACTCCACAAACACAAAACGCCCACCGGGTCGTAGGCAAGCAGCAATATTATTTGCCCAAGTAGTCAGCTCGGGTAGCCAGCCAATGGTGCCGTAGCTACTGAAGATGATATCTGCCTCACCTTGAAACAGGGCACGAGTTTGATACACGTCGCCACAGATAAACTCTGCCGGCAATTGGAGCTCCTGACTAAGTACCCGCGCGGTCGCTATGGCTTGGTCAGAGAAGTCAAGCCCTGTGACCTTTGCTCCCATGCGAGCCAGCGAAAGCGTATCCTGCCCAAAATGACATTGAAGATGAAGCAAACGCTGATCTTGTATTTTTCCCAATAGGGGCAGTTCAATTTCGGTGAGGGACGAAGCGCCTTGCTTCCATTGGGCCACATTGTAGAAGTCTGATTTTAGATGTGTGCCCACACGGGCATTCCAAAGTGATTGATTAATCTCTAAATAGTTTTTCATTTTTTATTGTTGGCTGTTGGGGTCAAAGTTTGCCGATTCTATTTCTTAATTTTCAGGCTAGCGGCATTGTCTTTGCATAGTGTTAAAAGTAGGCAGGAATAGTTGTTGCCTGCTTATTG
>JAFDYA010000070.1 GCA_018267675.1 Bacteroidota bacterium | reverse complement strand
TTCGCGCCGCCAGTACTTATCCTTATAGTTTCACTTTTGGTTTCCTATCCTCAGTAGTGGTAGCTCGCACTACTCTGGAGCCGCGCCAACGATTGTAGCGAAAATCTCCCCTCGACAAGCGATGGGACAGGCCCCCTCGACAAGCGATGGGACAGGCCCCCTCGACAAGCGATGGGACAGGCCCCCTCAGCGAGTGAGGGGGATTGCAGCGGAAAGCGTGGTGGCTTTGCCAGGCGCCAAAAAAATCATGCTTCAACCTAGATTTCCCTTCAGACTCGTCACTGCAACTAAATGCTACTGCGGAACCTTGATTAACTAGCTACTCCTTCCAACTGAGCATATAGCGGTCGTCTTCGATAGATAGTGCGTGCTCGGTCATTTGTAACGGATGGAAGGTGTCCACCATCACGGCGAGTTCTTTGGTGTCTTCAGCTCCGATGCTTTTCTCAATAGTGCCCGGATGTGGCCCATGTACAATACCGGCTGGATGTATGGTGATCATGCCGCGCTCTACGTGTTTCCGGCTCATGAAGTCGCCATCCACATAATAGAGTACTTCGTCGCTATCAATATTACTATGGAAATAGGGCGCGGGGATAGCAAGAGGGTGATAGTCGTACTTGCGGGGTACGAAGGAGCAGATTACAAAGTTGAAGCCTTCAAACATTTGATGTACCGGTGGTGGCTGATGCACCCGACCGGTAATGGGCTCAAAATCGTGTATAGAAATGATGTAGGGATAGTCGCAGCCGTCCCAGCCTACCACGTCAAAGGGATGATGGGCATACCAAGTGGGATAGAGTTTCCCCTTCTTTTTCATTTTGATGAGGAATTCGCCGGTTTGGTCGATGGGCTGTAGGTCTTGTGGCTTGCGGATGTCGCGCTCGCAGAAGGGGGAATTTTCAAGGAGCTGACCGTACTTGCTGAGGTAGCGTTTGGGAAAGCGGACAGGACTAAACGACTCTACTATAAATAGCCGATTGTCCGGTGTGTCGAAGTCTATGGAATAGATGGTGCCTCGTGGGATGATGACATAGTCGCCATAGCCGAAGGGGAGCTGGCCATATTGTGTATGTAGGGTGCCGCTGCCTTCGTGGATGAATAGGACTTCATCGGCATCGGTATTCTTGTAGAAAACATTTTCTCCCAGGCCTCCTTGTGGTGCGGCTAAAGACAGTTGGCAGTCGTTATTGAAAAGGGATATTTTCCTGGATTCTAAATATTCTGCAGCTACTTGGGTTTTAAATCCTAGGAAGCTCCTATTTCTAAGAATATTGTCCGTAGCGGCTTTGGGGGCTACGTCTATAGGCTCGTCTGCGCGGATAACAACGGTAGGCGGATGAATATGATAGAGAAGGGTATAATCGCTGGAGAAGCCTTCGGTAGAAAAGAGTTGCTCGGAATACAATTTCCCATTCTCTTGTCGAAACTGAGTATGGCGCTTGTGTGGAATATGGCCAAGGCTATAATAATGCGGCATGGAAATTAAATTTTAAAAAAGTACAAGAGCTCAAAATTAAACCTTTTCGAAAGGCAGGACACAAGGAATAAAGGATTGATGGTATAATCTTGGTCATCATTTTCACAGCGTGCCCGGTACTGAATTGGCCTTGGTGGCTACGTTCTTAGGCTTTCTAGCTCAGTGCTACTAATGTTGCCGGGATCAGGCCAATTAAAAACCCGAGGAAGGCGGCTCCCCATGCTACGCGTTTCAATTCGGCTCCAATAGCTCCTTTGAGCAGGGTTTCCAATTGTTCAGAAGAAATAGCGGCCAATCGATCAGCGATCAATTTCCCGGGGTTAAGCTTTTGACTAAGCGAGTCGGCATATTGCCCAATGACCTGCGGGAGTAGGCTTTGAATTTCTTCCAGCAGGCTTTTCTTGATTGTTTGGAGGATTTCATCGCTGAGAAACATGGCCAATACCGGAATTTTTTCTTTGAGCCTTTGCTGCAAAAACCCATCAATATGTCGCTCAATGCCGGGCATCAACTCCTGCACTTGCTCTGGGGATTGTAGTTGCGTGCTGAGCTGATCAAGTTGCAGCAGATTACTACCGAGTTGGTCGCCAATTTGCGTTGCTAACCGTTGCTGGCTTTTGGGGAGAACCCCTTGCAGCTTCAGACCAGCGATATGCTTTATTTGTCGTGGTCGAAACAGTGCTACGCCGAGCAGCCTAATGCCGAGCCAACCGCTCAATGCTGTGGCTAAGGGGATGGAAAGGAGGACGAAACTATTCATTAAATGAAGAAAAAAATGCCGAACCTGAACGAAATAAAAACGTTCTAGTCTTTAGCGGCGCGAAGATAACCGCCTGAGTGGATGTGTACCCAGGTATTTGTACGGATACTTTCTAAAACGGCAAAGCTGGCGGCGGTACTGTTTAGAATAGCCGATTCGGGAATGGGCGGGGTACCACCGTGTTCTAGATAGCTATTCCATTGGTGTAGTAAAGCAAAATGTCCTTTGTCTTGTTTCTGGCGTAGGGTACCCTCTTTTTTAAAGCCGAAAGTTTGTAGGCTTCGCCAATTGGCAAGGATGATTGTGGTGCCGGACTTAAAGATTTCAATTCGTTCTTTGTCATACTTCCGACTACCATTGCAGAGGTAGTTGAGCACAGCAGTACTCCCATTAATAAAGCGAAGGAGCACTTGGCATGATTCCGGTAGGGCGCCACCTTCAGTAGGTAAGGCTGTTGCACAAACTTCTTCAATTTCGCTGCCGGCAAAAAAAGCGCAGAGGTCCAGAAAATGACAGGCTTCGCCGAGAATACGGCCGCCACCAAGCTTGGGGTCGCGGGTCCAATGATCGTCGGGCAAGCTTCCAGCATTGATGTTCATTACGATGGAAATAGGGCCGGAAAGCGCAGTCAATAGACCCTTAGCTTTCAACGCTAGTGGTGCAAAGCGCCGATTAAAACCAATGGTCAAGCTTGTGGAAGCTAATTGAAGGGCTTCGCGTACGGCAGCAAATTCATCTGTTGTGATAGCCAAAGGCTTTTCTACAAAAACATGCTTGGCGGCTTGAAGCGCCTGAACAGTTAATGAGGCATGAGAATTGTGTTGGGTGGCAATGAGCACAGCTTTGACGGAGGCGTCTTCCCAAAGCTCTTGGGTATCCGCTCCGGCTATCGGGATGCCAAATTTCTTTGCAAGTAGAGCGGCCTTCCATCCGGATTGGCTATAAATACTGTGAATATTGGCTTTGGCTGCTTTTAGTCCGGGCAATAGAACAGCACTACAAAAATTACCTGCACCAACTAGGGCAATGTCGCTTCCGGTAGGCTTGATATCCCTTGGCTGCTTACTCACTTCACTAAGGCTTTCCGGTGCCTGGGGATAAAGGAACAGGGAGGCAAGGTTGCGGTTCAAATCTTGGTAGGCCTGATCCAAATTCGCTAGAGGATACCGTTGAGATATCAGTGGACTTGGGTTCAGACTTCCGCGGCGCATGAGTTCTAAAACGGCTTCAAAGTTCCGTGCTTCGGTCCAGCGGACATAAGCAAGTGGATAGTCCTGGCCATGCTGTTCGTAGCTAGGATCATAACGCCCCGGCCCGTAGGAGGCACTCACCTGGAAGCTGATTTCTTTTTTAAAAAACAAGTCGCGGCGCAGGTTCAAACCCACAACGCCGGTGAGCACAATGCGCCCGCGCTTACGACACAACACCGCCGCTTGCTCCATGATGGCATCACGCTGACTGGATGCGGTAATGATAACCGCGTCGGCACCTTGGCCACCGGTATGAGAAGAGACAATGGATTCCGGGTCTGCATGTATAGGAATGACGCCAAACGATTCGGCGAGCCGCACTCGTTCTTCTTGCAGGTCTATCCCAAGTACCCGACAGCCATTGGCGAGCAATATCTGAGCAGTCAATTGACCGATGAGGCCGAGGCCATAAACGACCACTGTTTCGCCCAAAGTAGGCTGCACCAAGCGAATGCCCTGTAGAGCTATTGCGGCTACTACTGTAAAGGCTGCTTGCTCATCACTAACGCCTTCAGGGATCGGCGCCACAAGCTTTCTGGGCACACAAACCCACTCGGCATGTGGCCCATTGGAGGCCACTCTATCGCCTACTTTAAGATCATGGACGCCGACACCAAGCGCCTCAACTATCCCAGCTTGCGCATAACCTAAGGTGATCGGTTGATCCAATTTATTTCGCACACTTCGGATAGTCGCCTGCAAGCCATCTGTCTTGATTTTCTCAAGTACTTGCCGGAGCTTATCGGGCTGGCTCCGCACTTTGCCCAGCCAACTTGCCTGGCCAAAATTGAGCAACATTTGCTCCGTACCGCTAGAAATAACGCTTACCCTGCTTCTAATAAGCACATGACCCTCCTGAACTTTGGGTTGCGGTACCTCAATAATTTGTGGTATTCCGGTTCTGAATGGGAGGATGATTTGCTTCATTAGGTTTTAGCCCTTGACAACTTCAATTGTTGGACAACTTTTCAATCTTTTTATAAATGCAGCAAGAAAAAATCATCCTGCGGATATCTTAAAGGTTCAAAGGTCGATAATTGTCGCTGAAGTTGCCAATATCCTTTAGCATGAATAGAAACCTAGATTCTGTACTAGCGCGTAGCAAGTCCCCCGCAGCTTCCTTAATAAGAAAGTAGCCCAGAGTCTTTCCCAGCACCCGGGCTACCCTACTATTTTTTCAGGATGAGTATCCAATCCCAATCTGCCGGATCTCCTATCCCTACCGATGGTGTATAAAGGAACAGTTGAACTTTTGACTCGGGGTTGTTTTGAAGATAATCCCGAACTACCATCAGGCTCTGCACAGATGCCCAAACGGGATTGTAGTCAAAACTGTCTTGATTTGGGTTGAATACGTTTTCAAAGCCCTTTGCGGGGCTAGCATAGTCTGCGGTCATCACTCGGTCAAATTGACTAGCCGATTGGAAATTGTAGGGGAAATTGATCTGCCCCTTCCCCATCCAGATGATGCTCCCATCAAATATCTTCTCGTTCCGTTCTTTATAGTAAAGGCTTATGTTTCCAAAATCGGAAGGTGCTTTATATTCGGCTTGAATCGTCAGCGGTGTTTTTGGGCCGGGGAAAGACAACTCCGTGCCACCCTCAAAGGCGTGGGTCTGATAGTCCACTTTTAAGAGCAATATTTTATTCTCATCGCCATCGTGTCCTTTTTTGCAGCAACTGCTCAACAGTAAAATAGCACTCAAAATGCTGATCATTGATTTCATCATCATAGAAAAATTGGATTTTGTACTCCCTAAACGTTCAGGCCTACCGCCTATTGTGTTCCTTTCAAAAATGGGATCATTATTGCTTGAACCCAAGCGCTGAATTTTCGATTTAGGCGTGTTGATTTTTGACAATGGAGTATTGACGTAAGCTACAAGTACAAGAGTAAAACCGCAAACTGAAGGTTGATAAATCAGGCATCAATTCATCTTGAAAAAAAATACACCAATAGCACTAAAAAAATGAACAAATCTGTCCAGAGTGCAAATCGTTCATTGATTCCGGAAGCCTTCTTCAGCGCATGTTGTACCCCTGCTATGCCATAGTACAAGCCACTGGCAAATGCACTGACCACGCGCCACTCCGGTCGAAACAAAGAAACTACTGCCGTCAATCCAAAGCAGATGTTGGCAAAGCCCAATTCACGGAGAATCGGAAAGCTCTCCGAGCTATCAAGATGAAAAATTTGCTTCGCTGTAAACTCCGGATTCTTTACTTGCTTGATCCCGGCGAGAAACAAGCGAAGACCGACTGCCGAAAAGATGAACCATTTGCCAAATAATTCAAAGCTGAACAATTTGTCTGTGAATAAATGCTCCAGAAAAAAGCCCGCTAGCGGCAAGATAAAAGTCAACACCGATACACTGATGATATAAAACTTGTTGGCCTTATCCTCCAGATGGTCTATCTGTGTCATGATGTGTAACTGATCATCCAAAATTCTGAAAAAAATCTGTACAAGCACCTATCGACCAAACTGGCGCAACCAAGACTCTATAGCCAACAAAGAAAATAGTGTATAGGATTCGTCTCTTCCTCGTCTATCATTATCAGCCATAAGCTGTACCACCGCCCGTTTATCAAAAATATCCCAGCGATAGAAGCTTTCATCCAGCAAACGCTGCTGAATCAATTCCTTCATACTACCCTGCATCCAAGTCCTCAAGGGCGCGCCAAATCCTGTTTTCCTCCGGGAGATAACGGTCTCTGGAAGATAATTTCGTGCCACTTGCCGCAAGATAAATTTTGTGGTATTGCCCTTTAGTTTCATGGCGACTGGGAGCGCATTGGCAAAATTTACGATTGCTTTGGCCGCATAAGGGACACGTAGTTCCACAGAATGCGCCATGCTCATCTTGTCCAAATAAGCGAAATTGTGCTGTGGAAGAAAACATTTTTGTTCCAAATAGAGCATTTGATCCAACAGTTCGCTACCGGAATAATTTTCAAGAAGAGTTTTAAACGGTTCAAATGCCCATTGCTTGTCGGTTTCCCAACCTGGCCCCGTCCGAAACAGACCGGCTACCCGTTCTGGTTGTTGCCAAAAATGTAACTGAATCAAAGCTTCCTGTGTGCTACAACCGGCAAGTTGAGCAAACTTTGAAACGCGTCGGGCTATTGCTGGAGGAAGAAATGTTGCTGCTACCCTGCTTCCCACACGGAAGAATGTCTTGGGGACTTTCTGTTGTAGCGAAAGGTAGTTTAAGGCCTGATGCCGCCGGTATCCAGAAAAAATATCGTCAGCACCTGTCCCGCCGAGCATCACTTTAATACCATTTTGCGCCGCGGCTTGTGCCATATTCCCCAGGTAAAAAGCAGCAGGATCTGCTTGTGGTTCATCCAAAGTCCAGATCATCGCATCCAAGTCTTGGGCGGAAAACGGTCGGGCTGCAATCTCTTGTAGCGGCATGTTTACCAAACCGGCTACTTGGCGTGCAAAACCAATATCATCGTCAAACCCTTCCGCTTTCATCCCCTTGCCGGTATTGATGGTAAAAGCCTGAAACTCCTGTTCCGGTGCTACTTTTCGCATGTAAGCTGCCAGTAGCGAAGAGTCCAATCCTCCGGAGAGTGCAATACCTACCGGCACATCGGAAGCGAGCTGCGCCTGCACGGTTCTGGTGAGCAAAGCATCTAGCGCTGCTTCAAAATTATTTGGCGCTGCAAGGGCTGGAGCTTTATCAAAATTCAGGGAATAGTAAGCTTGTGGCTCGGCCTGATTAGGTTCATCCAGATTCACTTCAATCAAATGCCCTGGGAGCAATTTCTTAAAAAAATGAAACGGCGTGTCCGCACTAGTGCAATACTGATAAAGCAAAAAGGAGCGAAATACTTCCGGAGCAAGCCGATAGTCAATTTCCTTCAGCCCGGTAATGGCTTTGAGCTCTGAAGCAAACAAGAACTGTTGGCCCTTTCGGTAATAATACAAGGGCTTCACTCCCATCGGATCTCGAGCCAGCAACAGGACATTCCTACGGCGATCATGAAGCGCAAACGCAAAATCCCCTTTGAGCTTGTTCAAACAAGCAATACCCCAGGCGCAATAGGCCTGCAGGAGGGTCTCGGTATCACATTCCGAGTGAAAGCTTCGACCCAACTGACGGAGTTCCGTCCGCACTTCGTCCTGATTATACAACTCGCCATTATAAACCAATGCAAGCTGCCCTTCATCTGCAAACATGGGCTGGTGGCCGGCTGCCGACAAATCCCGAATGGAAAGTCGGGTATTTCCCAACCAAAGGTTCTGATAAAAATAGGTTCCGGAATCATCTGGCCCTCTATGATGCAGCCCCGCCAAGATAACCGATGCGCTATCTTCTCGAATACCCGTATTGATTCCCCCTGCTATGCCACACATTGTAAAGACTACGAAAATACTTCAATGCCAAACATCCGCCTTCCCTTTTCAAAATCGCCGGGAATGCTTCATGCGAACTGATCCACAATCCGGGAAAACTGCTGTGCTACTTCTGTAATGCGCGGAGCCTTTTGGGCGGCTATCGCTATGGCTTCTAATTTTTGCTCCAGTAGTGCTTCATTATTCAAAACCTCTTGAAAGACATCCGCGATTTGCTCGGCATCCAGTGGGTCAAAATAGCAAGCTGCCGGACCAAGTAACTCGGTAGCAAAATCAAAATGACTGGTAAAAATGAGTCGCCGATGCAATAATGCTTCGGCGTAGGTGCCGGAGAATGACTCCAACATGGTGGGGAGAAAAACGCCATGATGTGCTTCAATCACTTTGCCTAGATCCGCCAATTCTATCGGCCCAATATTTTGGACTTGAGGCTTGCCGGCTAAGGCGGCCAGCAATGCCGGTACCGCAGTATGTTCCTTTGAATCCAAAGTTAGGGTCAGCAGGACAGGTAGCTTCCGAGCTTCTATAACTCGCACCAATTCAGGAAGAATTTCAAAGCCCTTATGGGCATAGTAGCGACTCAAAAAAAGCAGCTTAAAGGGTTCCCTAGATTTTGGCAATGACCCTACCATTGCAGTTGTTGGCTCCACCGCTGCGTTGGGCAAAATATAAACTTGCTTATCCACTTGCGGGAACCGAATCAAGAATCGTTGCCGCATCACCTCTGTTTGCGTCGCATAGGCCGTTGCATGCTTCATATACCTTACCACGTAGCCATCCATCATCTTATTGCGCCAATAAACTCGCCAGGACATCCGCTTCCAGGCCACCGATTCGGGATATACCAGCAAGGGGAGTTGGAGATAAAGCAATTGTGGTAGTCCTCCGCAGCGAAACGCTACATTACCCAAGCTGATAATCTTATCAATCTTATTGTCCCGACAATATTTTGGGAAAAATAGTAGCTGATAAAACAACTTAACCAACCATACCCGATGAAAGCTATCCGGTACAAAGTGCAGCACTATATTCTTATGTTTTGACAGGCTTTCATAGCCCAAACCCTTTGGTGCCAACACATAGAGTTGATCCTCTGGGCGAAGCAATGCAAACTGAGCTATCAATTGCAAGGCTACCGTCCGACCGCCGCCATGGCGCAAATTGGAGGCATTGAGCAGCAGTTTCATCTTACTTTGTCACGGATACTCGTCCGATCATATTCCTCAAATACAGCCCGTAGCCACTCTTTTCATAACGCTTTGCCTGTTGTTCCATCTGCTCGTCATTGATCCAACCATTGCGGTAGGCTATCTCTTCAATGCAACCAATTTTTAGGCTTTGTCGTTTCTCAATGACATGGATAAAATCGCCTGCTTCGATCAAAGAATCAAAGGTGCCAGTATCCAACCAGGCCGTACCTCTATCCAAGACCGCCACTTCCAACTTCCCTTGCTCCAAATACACGCGGTTCACATCTGTAATTTCTAGTTCGCCCCGTGGGGAGGGTTTCATATTCTTTGCAATTTCTACAACAGAATTATCATAGAAGTACAGCCCCGGAACAGCATAATTGCTCTTAGGCTTACTTGGCTTTTCTTCGATGGAAATCGCTCTGAACTGCTTATCAAACTCCACAACGCCATAGCGCTCAGGATCATTTACAGCATAAGCAAAGACGACGGCTCCATCAGGATTAGCGCGCTTACGCAGGATCATACCCATACCGGAGCCATAGAAAATATTATCGCCAAGAACGAGCGCTACAGGATCATTTCCCACAAAATCAGCACCCAGAATAAAGGCTTGTGCCAGGCCTTCCGGACGAGGCTGCACCACATACTCAAACTGGCAGCCAATCTGGCTTCCATCGCCTAACAATTTCTTGAATCCGGCTTGGTCCTCCGGAGTCGTGATGATGAGTATCTCCCGGATACCTGCCAAAAGCAGGGTACTAAGCGGATAATAAATCATTGGCTTGTCGTAAACCGGCATGAGTTGTTTGCTCACCGCAATGGTGAGTGGGTAAAGCCGAGTTCCGGAGCCGCCAGCCAGAATAATTCCTTTCATGATTGTTTAGTTCAAAGGTCTAAGAGTTGCCGTATTGGCCCGCATAATATTGTTGATAGGAGCCACTGGTCACGTGTTGGAGCCAATCTTCGTTGGCCAGGTACCAATCTATTGTCTTGCTCAATCCTTCTTCAAATGTAACCGAAGGCGACCAACCCAATTCCCGATGAATTTTGTTCGCATCAATGGCATAGCGCCGGTCATGACCCGGACGGTCACGGATATAAGTAATCAACTGTTCGGAGGTACCGGCAGCCTTTCCCAGCTTTTCATCAAGCTGTTGGCAAAGGAGTTTAATCAAATCAATATTTTGCCACTCGTTGAATCCACCAATATTATAGGTTTCGCCATTCTTGCCTTGATGAAATACGAGATCAATGGCCCGAGCATGATCCACCACAAAGAGCCAGTCCCGGGTATATTTTCCATCACCATAGACGGGAAGAGAGATACCATGGCGTACATTATGGATGAATAATGGAATCAACTTTTCGGGAAATTGATTGGGGCCGTAATTATTGGAACAGTTCGTCAGGACAAAAGGCAGACCATAAGTATTCCCGTATGCGCGGACCAGATGATCAGAAGCTGCTTTGGAGGCGGAATAGGGCGATTGCGGGTCATAGGGCGTCGTCTCAAGAAACAAGCCGCTTGCACCAAGTGAACCATAGACTTCATCGGTGCTGACATGGTAGAATCGCTTGCCCTGAAAATCATCTTTCCAAGCCATCCGTGCGGCATTCAGTAGATTGGCTGTGCCCAAAATATTGGTTTGCAGGAAAGCATCCGGATCCACAATTGAGCGATCTACATGGCTTTCGGCAGCGAGATGAATAACACCGTCGGGTTGATAGGTAGCAAAGACACTTTCAATGGCTGCTTTGTCGGTGATATCCGTTTTTACAAACCGATAGTTCGAGGCCTGTTCTATATCGCGTAGATTTTCAAGGTTACCGGCATAGGTCAGGGCATCAAGATTCACGATTGTATAATCAGGATATTGCTGCACAAAAAGCCGAACAACATGAGAGCCTATGAAGCCGGCACCGCCTGTGATGAGTATGGTCATTGCTTAAAAAAAACGGAAGAGTTGCGAAAATAGTTCTCACTGCTCATTGATTGGTTGAATTCCTTCGGATGAATGAGCTTTTAGGGGTGATTAGCTGCGATCCCTATGCGGTTTGAAAATTGCCTTGCCTTCCTAAGCTTTCGCCTGACGTGGTTTTAATGTGACCGGCGGCGCTTCGCGCCGCCCGTACAGAAAGTCCTAGTGCCGCTCCTTTTTGGGTTTTTTCGGTTCGGTACTGGTACTATCTAGCAGCCTTAACCCTGCCATCTTCGCGCCAAGTACTATCATTCAATAGAAGTGCAAGCTCGGGAATACGGTTCCCCCTGCGCCAACGATTGTAGTGGAAATCCCCCCTCAGCGAGTGAGGGGGCAGGCTTTTGTGTCCCGCTAGGGCACAAAGATTGCAACGGAAAGCGTGGTGGCTTTGCCAGGCGCCCAAAAAAATATTCAGAAACTATTTCGTCGTTTGCTAACCTAGGCTTCTTTCTTTCTGATGCCGGTTTGGGTAAATTCAATCTGGCCGCTTTTGTATAGGCCGCCGATGGTCATCTTAAAGGTCTTTTTACTCATCCCGAAGAATTCGTAGATCTCCTCCGGTTTGCTCTTATCATTGAAAGGTAGGTAGCCGTCATGTGCGGTCAGTAGGCGTAATACGGTGTCTGATGCGGCTTCTACGCGAGCATAGCCGGGCTTGCCGGGGGCCACATCTATCTTACCACCTTCGCGAATGTTCTTGATATATCCTTCCAGCACATCACCACTTTCGTATTCCTGAAATGCGTCGTCATAGTGCAAGACACCCGTATATTGGTTGTTGATGATGCAGAAATAACCGATGTCGGTATTCCGCCAAATGAGGAGCTTTACTGCTTCCAGTTCTTTAAGTTGTGTCGGTTCTTTGGTGAGGAATTGGTTGATGCGTTCTGTCCCTGCCAGTCGCCCGGTTCGTTCGTCTTGATAAACAGCTACGAGATAGCTTCCTCCAATTTTCATTTTGGTAGTTTGCTGGGAGAGGGGGACAAACAAATCTTTCATCAGCCCCCAATCCATGAAGGCTCCTTGATGGGTGACGCTCACAACTCGGAGCAAGGCTATCTCTCCCAAACTGACCAGAGGCTGCTCCGTAGTGGCAATGAGCCGGTTTTCGGAATCATGATAAAGAAATACATCCAAAGTAGCTCCAGCAGCGACATTCCGAGGAACAAATCGTTTGGGCAAAAGGATTTCGCCGGCTTCGCCACCATCCAAATACAGACCAAAATCAACAGCTTTCACCACCGTTAGTTTGTTCCATCTGCCTACTTGTATCATGGGAATAATTTAATTACCTGTTGAAATAATATTTTCTCTGGACACTATCCAAGTTGTCTCGCTCCTGCATACATCATTTCTATTGTACGCACCACTTCCCTACCTTCCTCTGCGCCCACCATTACGGCTTGTTGATGCAGGAGTACATCTATCACATTCTTAATGACGGCATCGTGGTTGCTCATGGAGCCTTGATAGGTCCCATAATCGTTGGACTTCTCCACGATATTGATATCCGGCAACGCGCCACCCGCCAGCTTTTGATATTCAATAGTGTTGAGGTATTGTCCGCCAATCTTCACAGTTCCTTGTTCACCAAAAAGGGTGATGGCACCTTCCATATTTTTCTCAAAAGCACAGGTAGTAAAGGAGAAAGAAACTATAGCACCATTGCTTGCTTTGAGGGTAAAAGTACCGGTATCTTCAAACTCGGTGTTGTGGGTATGTGCATAGTTGGAAAGCAAACCAGTAGCGGACTCCAGCCTACCTACCAAATAATAGAGTATATCCACAAAATGGCTAAACTGGGTGAACAAACAGCCGCCATCCATCGCTTTCTTACCCCGCCAGGGACTTTGCGCATAGTAGCTGTCTCCCCGATTCCAAAAGCAATTGACCTGTACCAAAAATAGCTTGCCAAGGCCACCCTCATCAATCAATTTCTTCAGAGCTTGGACCGGTGGATTATAGCGGTTCTGTTTTACCGCAAATATGAGCTTACCGGCTTCTTGGGAGCAGGCGATCATCCTATCTGCGGCAGCCACACTGATGGCCAATGGCTTTTCCACCACGGCATGCATCCCCGCTTTCATTACTTGTAGCGCATGAGGCTCGTGGAGATAATTGGGACTGCAAACACAAACGACATCGGCTACACCAGCTTTTACCAATTCTTCTACACGTTCAAAAAACAGCAGGCCTGGTGCGAGTTCGGCTGCTCTGGCGGTATCGATATCACAAACTGCCACCAACTGTGCTTCCGGGTTGGCGAGGATATGTTGTGCATGGCGCCGGCCGATATTTCCATAGCCAATGATGGCAAATCTTATCGGAGCGGTCATGGGCGTCTGCCATTTTTAGTCATAATAGAAAAACTGTTGTCCGGGTGCCAAAGTACTTGGCTACTTTCCACCAGGTCGCGAAGGATACGGATAATCTGATCTTTTGCAAACTTGGGAAAACGCGAAGTTAGTTCGCTCAGTTGAAGCGGGCTAGAACTTGCAGCCAGACTAGCTAAAATGGTAGTTCTTAGGTCTCCAAGGCCGGTGTGCTGTTGCTGTTTTTGCAGGCAAACGTTGCAATGGCCACAGGCTTTAGTAGTTGCTTCGCCGAAATACTCAAGAATAAGCGCACCGCGACAGGCATGAGTTGATTCTAAAAATTTAGCCATAGCTGTTGTTCTTGCTTGATGCCGTTCTTGGAGCATCTTGAGGCGTTCAGTATCCAACACCAAGTGGCGACTATCTACTCGATAAGAATTAAAGTACAATTTTGGCCCTTCTTGTGCCGGTGCCCACTCAATCAACCCGTGATGCGCCAATACTTGCAAGCTCTGCTCCAATTCTGCACGTCTTACTTTCAACCGGCTCATGATAACAGGTAAGTGAACGGGTACAGGGTGGGCAAAGATGCCGGTATAGGTTCGGAGTAATGCAGTCGCGACCGAATGTAAGAATGGCTGCGGCCCTTGAAGGGCATCTATGCTATCTCGCTCGCAGATGAACTTTACTGTCGCCGGCTGAAAGACCGATTCGGTGAGTGTAAAAAAGCCTTCTTGGGCAAGCAAATGCAAGGCAGGTGCCGCTTCTTTGGGCTTCAGGGAAAATTTCTTGCAGAAATCTGAAAGTTCAAACGGGTAATATTGTTCCGGCTGGACACCAATAGGAATTTGTAAATACTCCACCACAGCTTGGTAAACCTTCCGTTGATAGTCCGAGGATGGATACTTGAGTTGGCCACTCTTTGCCAGGGTCTTCAAGTCTGTCTTGTTATAAAGCGTCACTGCCCGAGCAGCTTGCCCATCTCGCCCGGCACGGCCACTTTCCTGATACCAAGATTCTAAGTCTTCCGGTACATCGTAGTGCAACACCAGTCGGACGTCAGCTTTATCTATACCCATTCCAAATGCAGTTGTTGCCACGATAATCTTTACTGCATTACTGGACCAATCCGCTTGGGCCTTAGCTCGTGCTTCCCGCTTCATCCCGGCGTGGTAGTACACACAGTCTAGTCCATGGGATTTGAGCTGTTGGGACACTGCCTCCGTCTGGCTCCGACTTCTACAATAAATAATAGCACTACCCTTGTCCTCCAGGACTGCATCCAGTAAGGCCGATGGCTTATTCTCGGTATAGACGATATCATAAAAAATATTGGCTCGGGCAAAGCTTTGCTGGAAGCTCCGAGCAGGAGCAATGCCGAGTTGTCTGCGAATATCCGCAACTACTGTTGGGGTTGCAGTAGCTGTGAGCGCCAACAAGGGTATGTTCGTAAAGCGTTTTTTCAGGAAGGCTAGTTGCCGGTAATCCCGCCTGAAATCATGCCCCCACTGAGATACACAGTGTGCCTCATCCACAGCTATGAATCGAATGGGTAACCAATCCAAGATTCGCTGAAACATGCGGGATTGTATGCGCTCCGGGCTACAATACACAAGTTTGTATGCATTTCGCCGCAACCCTTGCAACGCTTCTTCTAATTCCCAACCCTTCACGCCTGCATGGAGTGCCACTGCCGGAATATTGTGTCTGTCCAAGCGTCTTACCTGGTCTTCCATCAGCGCAATGAGTGGCGAAATAACGAGGCATACCCCCGACTGTACTAGCGCCGGAAGCTGGTAGCAAAGCGACTTTCCTGCTCCGGTAGGCAACAAGGCCAATACATCCTCCCCTGCAAGTAAAGCCTCCATAATCTCCCATTGGAAGGGACGAAACTGCCCATAACCCCAATATTGCCGGAGCAAATGCAGCAAGCGCTCTTTTGCTTGAGCCATATAAGTCCGATTGGCATCCTCCATGATAGACTATCCAAATATCGGCTTGAGCCCCTGCTCCCAAAGGCTGCGCTTTAAATTACTATCATACGCAACTTGTGCGAGCGGCGCTGTTGGAAAAAAACAACTCTTTAAAAAGTTATTTGGAGCACTAAAGGCAAATTCGGCTGTGATGCCCAATTGGCGCGGTGTAATGCCCAACATTAAGACAAACCGAGGAATTTTACCCCGGCAATACCGAACCAAATTAACTATTTCCTGGTCTTCGAGCACCTGTACAAAGTAATTAGAATCACCGAGCCGACAAGCTTTAATCATTTTATCCAAAACAATAGCCTCCTCAGAACCGTTTTGAAAAGGCCCCGTAAGAATGAGTAATTCTATACCCTCCTTATCGTCAGGCAATTCTGCAGCAGCCCATTGGTGGTCATATTCACTTGGAATGATTGAAGTATGAAATAATTGCATCAAAATTGAAATTAAGCTAAAAAGCCAGCCCCGTATTTTTCTGTAAGTTTGCGCGAATTTACTTTACTAACTTTTCAAACC
>JAFDYA010000006.1 GCA_018267675.1 Bacteroidota bacterium | reverse complement strand
CCAGACGGTACTGTTAGAAATCTTGGTACAATTTCATTTTTATTGAATTAATTTTAGACTTAGAAAACACTTTATAGGGATTATGACTATCCGCATTCCATACCAATCCTATATTACTGCTGGCTTGCTGCTGCTCACCACTGCAGTAATGGCACAGCCTACCGTTCAAGATGCTGCTCAATCGGGCAGTGGTGCAAACAATCAACCGGTTTCTGCTCAATGGCAACCGTCACTCGTTCGGGATGGTGCCTATGATCGTACACCTCACGTGATGCGCACCCTTGGATGGCAACCACTCCGTGAAGCTGACGTGCTTTGGAAGAAGCGTGTTTGGCGGGAGATTGATACCCGTGAAAAGCAGAATCTAGCATTCCGCTATCCAGGTGATGATCAAACGGGCGGTGGTTACTTCATCGAAATTCTTTTGGATGCCGTGAAGAAGGGCAAGATCAAAGGCTATTCAACTTTTGATGATCGCTTTACTTCGGCTTTGACCAAAGATCAAATCATGGAGAAGCTTCTTGGAAAGACAGATACCATCCCACAAGAAGATCCTGTTACTGGTAAGATTACCATGATCTATTCTCACCGAGATTTCAATCCTGATATCGTCACTAAATATCGTGTTAAGGAAGATTGGATTTTTGATCGCAATCTGGGTCGCATGGTAGTACGAATTATTGGTATCGCTCCCTTGGTCGACGTGATTGATAACGATGGTAACTACCGCGGTACCGCACCCCTTATGTGGATTTATTATCCAGAAGCACGTCCTGTATTTGCTCAGTACGAGGTGTTTAATCCTGAGAATGATGTTCATCGCCTTACTTGGGACGACTATCTCGAAGGACGCTATTGGAGTGGTCGGATCATCAAGGTCAGCAATGGTCTTAATGAGGATTTCAAAGGCCAAGGATATAACGACTTAGAAGCACTATACAAGGATCGTCAGATTGACGAAAAGCTTTTTGACAAAGAGCATGATATGTGGGTGTACTAGTTTGATTTAACCTTCTTTTAAAGCGCCGTTATCACTTCGGCGCTTTTTTTTGCGCAACTATTTTTCTATGGACGCTTTACCAAAGCTTGAGGTTTGCCTTTCGCCGGCTCTACTACATTTGTTTGATACCAATGGCGCTGTAGTCGTTATTATAGATGTCTTCCGGGCCACTTCTACGATAGTTGCGGCTCTTCATTCAGGCGCTCAAGCTGTTATTCCCGTTGCTTCGGTTGAAGAATGTATCCAATTGGGTCGTTCTGTTCCCAACAGTATTACTGGCGGTGAGCGGAATGGCGCAATTATCCCTGGTTTACAGCACGGAAATTCTCCTTTGGAATATCCAGCGAGTTTTATTGCAGGGAAGAAGCTTGTATTGACAACTACCAACGGAACTAAACTACTTCACATGGTTGAAGGAGCCGCCGAAATTATTACTGGCAGCTTTTTGAATTTGAGTTCTGTTTGTGAATTTTTGCTGGAGCGTAAATTGCCGGTAGTATTGGGTTGCGCTGCGTGGAAAGATCGAGTCAACCTTGAGGATATGCTCTTCGCCGGTGCGGTAGTGCAGGCAATCGGCCAATATTTTTCTGTGGATTGTGATAGTGCACGGGCTGCTCGCCAGCTTTACGAATTGGCAAAGCCTGACCTACTTGGATTTTTGAAAGACTCCTCCCATTACAAGCGTTTGTCAGCGTTTGGCCTCGAGAAGGACTTACAGTACTGTACTACCTTGGATTTGCACCCTTTGGTGCCCATATTGAAGGGCCGGGAACTAGTTGTTGCCCGATAGTAAGTCGTCTCCTTTTACTCTTATCTTGAAAGCCAATAGCCGGAGAAGCAAAGCAGCAGTCCAAGTATAAGGCTTAATGCGGAGTAGGCTATCATTGTACCGGTAGCACCACTTTCAATGAGTTTAATGCCATCTAAGCCAAAGGATGAAAAGGTGGTGAACCCGCCACAAAATCCCGTGGCGAGTAAGGCCCATCCTGCACGAACCATAAATTCGCTTCTTAAAGCAAAGCCGGCAAGTAGTCCTATCAGAAAACAACCAACAAGGTTGACAACAAACGTAGGCAGTGGAAAAGACGCGTCATTTGTTCTCGGGATGAGTATCGTGATACCATACCGCGCAACACTACCCAATGCGCCACCCAGGCCGACAAAAAAGAACGTTTTTACCATTACAGGCAAAACTAGTCAATCCAGTCGCAAATAAACATATTGGTATCGTGTGTGCCTCCGTTGTTTCTGTTGGAAGAGAAAATGAACTTCTTCCCGTCCGGTGAAAAGGCAGGGAATGCATCAAAACCACCGTCGTGTGAGATTTTTTGTAAGCCGCTACCGTCAAGGTTGATGAGATAGAGGTTAAACGGAAATCCCCGCTCATACTCAAAGTTCGAAGCAAAGATGATATGTTTCCCATCTGGTGTAAAATTGGGTGCCCAATTTGCCTTACCAAACTCTGTTATTTGCTTTTGATCCGAGCCATCAGCATTAGCAGTAAACACTTCCATTTGTGTAGGCATCACTAAGCCTTTTGCGAGTAAGTCTTTATACAGTTTCACATCCTCCTCCTTAGTCGGACGAGAGGCGCGCCAAACAATTTTTTTACCATCGCGGGAGAACCAAGCACCGCCATCATAGCCCAATTGGTGTGTAATTTGTCGAACATCGCTGCCATCAAGATTCATTGTGTACAAATCCAAATCACCATTCCGGTCAGAGGTAAAAACAATTTTGTCCCCCTTTGGAGAAATGGTAGCTTCTGCATCATAGCCCGCCCTGTCGGTAAGCCGTTTTACAATCTTACCATCAAGGTCGGCAACTACGATTTCATAGGAGTCATACACAGGCCAGGCATAATGCTTGGTTTCCCCACGCTTAGGCGGAATCGGGCAGGTGTCCGAGCAATATTGTGTCGTAGCATACAATACATGCTTTTTGTCCGGCATCAAATAGGAACAAGTCGTGCGCCCCTTACCAGTACTCACCATCTTGAATTCAAACTTCTTGTTTGGATTCTTCTTCACATTGCCGTAGAATATCTGATCACATTCGATACCATCCTTGGGCGAGGTCCTTTGAAAAACGACATGTTCATTGTCAAAACCAAAATAGGCCTCTGCATTATCCCCGCCAAAGGTGAGTTGTCGGAGATTTTTGAAATGCTTTTCATTGGGATAAATCACTGGATCTTTGGATGCCTGTGCTTGGGCAAAAAATGGTGTAACTAACAGAAAAGCAGCAAGTAATTTCTTCATTTCAGACAATTTTTTTGAAACCCCGCAAAGGTCGGATTTCTCTCTTCACAATTGTATGATTAATGTCTGTTTTGAAGGTTGAGGCATACATTGTTTTGTTGTACTAAAGGAGGTATTGAACACAGTTAAAAGTTCAATTTTTTGGGCGCCCGGGCACGCTTTCCGTTGCAATATTTGTGCCCAAGCGGGACACAAATGATTTCCACTACAATCGTTGGCGCGGGGGGAGTCTTTTCCCAAGCTTGCACCGCCATTGACCACAATACTTGGCGCGAAGGTGGGCTGGGCCAGGGCTTCTTGACGGTACCAGTATTTGAACCGAATAAGACCTCTAGGGAGAACAGTGCTCGAGTGATCCCCACAGGCGGCGCTTCGCGCCGCCTGTACCCGTAATGTCAGCTCTTTTTTTCGTCAAACAATTAATTAGGACAATCCTACCTGTCCTAGCCGATTTGTAGTACCGCTTGCCCCTGGCACCTCAATTTGTAACGGCACCAGCTTTTTTGTTGCGTAAGCTTAGCTGTAGTGTAGTTCCGTTTTGGCACTTCTTTGCGCTCTTTGCGTCAACTTCTTTGCGCTCTTTGCGTGAAAGTCTTTGAGGCCTTTGGGTGCAAGCTCTTTGCACTTGCTGTGGAAGGGGGGGCTAAAGCAGTCGGACGTTTCTGGAGTATCCTTAGGGCTGATCACCATTTCCCATTTTTGTATTTTACTGCTTTCTTTGACCTATGCGTTTTTCCTGGCATTGCATGCTCCTTTTGTTCTGTTGTTTTTTCTGGCAAAACGCCAGTGGACAATTATTACAACAGATAATGGGACAAGTTGTCGACAGAGCATCCCAAGAGCCGCTCCCGGGTGTAGTCATTCGTGTTGTCGAAAGACAGCGGCTGACGACAGTTTCAGACAGTTCAGGTCATTTTGTATTGGCCGAGGTTCCCGTAGGGAAACATACCCTTACTTTGGAGTATCCGGGCTATCAACCCCAGACAATTGCCAATATCCTCGTCACTTCTGGCCTCGAAGTGGAGCTTCAAATTCAAATGCAAGAGTCCAGCCATCGGCTCAAAGAGCTGGTAGTGTCCACCAAACGAAGAAGCGTGAACGAATTGGCTTTGGCTAGTGTTAAGACTTTTGATGCACAAGAAACCGAGCGCTATGCCGGTAGCCGGGGAGACCCCGCCCGCATGGCATCCAATTTTGCCGGTGTTCAAGGGGCAGACGATTCGCGCAACGACATTATTGTTCGGGGTAATTCGCCCGCAGGTTTACTCTGGCGCATTGAGGATGTGGATATGATTAATCCGAATCATTTTGCCATTCCGGGAACCAGTGGCGGCCCAGTAAGTATGCTCAATAATAAGACTTTGGCCACCAGCGATTTTCTTACCGGTGCCTTCCCTGCAGAGTATGGTAATTCTATATCAGCAGCATTTGATCTAAAGCTCCGAAATGGTAGTTCCAGTCGCTACCAAATGAGCGCCCAGTTGGGTTTTCTCGGGACAGAACTCTTGGCCGAAGGGCCGATAAGCAGCAAGCGTCGGTCCAGTTTTTTAGTTGCCTATAGATATTCTACCCTTCAGCTTTTTCAAGGCTTGCATATAAAAATTGGGACAGAATCTGTTCCGGCCTATCAAGACTTAACCGTTAAACTCAACTTCCCATTGGGCAAAAGGTCCGAGCTTGCCCTGTTTGCTATTGGAGGGCTAAGTCATATTGATCTAATCGTTAGTGACCTGAAGGAGCCACCACAAGAATTATACGGGGAAAGTGACCGCGACCAATATTTTACCTCAAATGCAGGAATGGCAGGACTAAGCTTCAAGCGAATGCTGGGGAAAAAGAATTTTATCAAATTTGTAAGCGCTTTTTCAGGAAATAATATTGATGCGCACCATGATAAGGTTTTTCGGGATGCATCCTATCAAGTAGATTCTTTGAAACCTATACTGGGCTATCGTTTCGGTACACAATCCTGGAATACCCATCTTTTCTATCAACAGAAGATTAATGCCCGAAATAGTTTCAGGTTGGGGCTGATCAACAACACGTATTTCCTGAACTATATTGATAGTACTCGGCAATATCCGCCAACAAGGCAGGATTGGCAAAACAGATTAGACTATAATGGTAGTTTTAGCTTGGCGCAAGCCTATGTGGAGTATAAGTATCGCCCAAGCGATAGATTGTCCATCAGTAGCGGCCTACATGCGCAATACTTTAGCCTGAATGAATCAAAAGCTTTGGAGCCTCGAATAGCCGCGCGCTTGCTTCTACCCAAAGGACAAGCCTTAAGCCTTGCCTACGGCTTACATAGTGTGCTACAGCCTTTATATCAATATGTGGCCCACCTTCCCGGCACTTCTCCCAATGCGCTATTGAATAAGAATATGGGGTTTACACGTAGCCATCATTTTGTAGCTGGCTATGACCGCGCTTTAGGGAAATCTGTCCGATTAAAAGCGGAGGCATATTTCCAATACCTTTTCTCTATACCCGTTGAGACGCGCCAAGGTTCTTCGTTTAGCAATATCAACCAAGGCTCCAGTTTTACCCGCACCTTTCCCGACTCTTTGAAGAATGCCGGTAATGGCAAGAATTATGGCATAGAACTTACTGTAGAAAAGACGTTCAGCCATTATTATTATTTGCTCTTTACCGGTTCCCTCTACAACAGTATTTATTCGGGCAATGATGGAGTGCAACGAAGTACCGATTATAACGGTGTTTTTGCAACGAACCTTCTAGTCGGTATTGAGCCGAAATTGAGCCCAAATACTACATTGGTCACCGGTGCAAAAATTTGCTATGCTGGTGGCCGTCTTTACTCGCTACCGGATGTAGCAGCATCCAATGCTCAAGGCGATTTTGTCGTGTTGGATAGTATGCGCAACTCCGAACGATTCCCCAATTATTTTCGGGCAGATTTGAAATTGGGTATCAGAATAAATCGCCCAAGGTTGACGCATGAAATAGCACTTGATTTGGTCAATATTTTTGGAACAATGAATGTTCTTAACCTTACCTATAGCCCGGAACTTGCAGCACAAGGTCAATATCCATTTTTAAAAAGCTATCAGCTAGGCTTTCTTCCTTTGTTTTATTACAAAATTGATTTTGGATGGCGGTGATACACGAATCGTGGCGAGTAGCTGCCATAAAAAAATCCCGACACAATAGCGTGTGTCGGGATGTGATTTTTAATTTTTGTCCTTAGCTATTTCAGGATTGTGAAGGGTAGTGTTGCATTTTGCGCGCCACTACTTAGCCGGATCGAGTACAGTCCATTCGCAAGCGTATTGGGTAGGGTAAAGCTCTTTGTCCAATCAGCCTTTTCAGGGTGGAAAGAATACCGGTAAATGCATTGTCCGATCATGTTGAATAGTTCAAGTTGAACCTGCTCCTGGTTTGTGCTTCCTTTTGCTTGAATGCTGAAATTGCCATTATTTGGATTCGGGAAGAGTTGAAGGGAACCTGTCCAGTTTTTAGTAGTACCGATGCCGGCAGGGCCGGTAAGGATTATTTCATTGGAACTGACTAATTTGGGATTAGCACAAGGATCATAACTATACATTTCCACGAAAATATGATCGCCGGTATGGAAACTTGACGAGCTAAGGCTATTAGCGGTTTCTGCGCCTAATTGTACACCGTTCAGATACCATTGGTAAGTAGCACCAACGCCGCCTCCGGTTTCTGAAGAATTGATCATTATTGGCCCGGCACCAACATCACTGTTTGATGCAACAATCGCGACAGTAGGTACTACAGACGGAAATACATCAACACCTTGTTTGTTTGAAATGACCGAAGCTGAAGTCGGACATTGTGCATTGCTGGTGAGTTGAGCAGTCACTGTATCGGCATTGTTGAGTGCGCTGGAGTTAAAAGAGCTATTGTTGGCTCCTGCCACCGGCGATCCATTGATATACCACTGGTATAGGGGGCTGGAGCCTCCGTCTTTTATTGTGCTGGTAAAGTAGCGAAGAGTTCCGGAACATTTGTTTAGCCCTGGCGTCTCATCAATATTGATACCCGGATGAGAACTGGGTATCACGGTTGGCATAGTGAATAGCGCTGTGGCACTGTCCTTTGTTCGGCAAACAGCATTCGATACTAAAGTGACCCCAAGCAGGTCAGCTGTTTTCAAAGAATTATCCAAGTAGGTAGCACCGGAGTTCAAGATTGAGTTCCCATTCTTTGACCAGTAGTAGAGCGGGGTTGTTCCTCCATTGCTTGTCGTGGCTGTGAAGGTCATAAGTACCCCCTGACAGAAGGTGCCGGTTGTGGTGCTAAGGCTCACAGAAGGGGTTACTGACAAGATAGGAGCAATGCTTAATGAGTCGGTTGGTGATGTAGCACAGGTGGAGAAAGCGGTTACTTTCAAGCTACCGCTTGCTGTCCCGGGATAGGCTTGAATACTAATGCCGGTAGTGGTGCCACTCCAGCCAGTCGGTAGATACCAAGTATAAGAAGTGGCTCCGGGTACAGGATTAATGCTATAAGTATTTAGTGTGCCGGAGCAGGGCTTGTTGTTTCCGCTAATTGTTCCCGGGTGCGGAAGGGAGTTGACGACAACGACGGCAAGGGTGTCTCTTCCTACACCGCAACCATTGATAGCAGTCGCGATGATGTTACCACTAAAATTACTTGCAGTTGAATTGATGGAGGTGCCGTTGGTGGCGCCGGTTGTGGTCCAACTTGGAGGGAAGGACCAAGAATAGGTTAAAGCCCCTGCAACAGGGCTGATAGAATAAGTCTGTGGAGAGTTGCCACATACATTGCTATTGCCGGAGATGCCGCTTGGTGCTGCCGGAGCGCTCCCGGCAACAATGCTTCTACTTTGTGCGATTGATGTGCCACAGGAACTATTTGCTTGGACGGATATCGTTCCTGGATTAGTGCCTGGGGTGACTAGTATTGAATTCGTACTGGATGTACCGGACCAACCGCTGGGCAAAGTCCAGGTGTAGGTAGTTCCGGCAACATAAGGCACCGTGTATGTTGCGGTATCGCCAAGGCAGAAGTTTAGACGCCCGGTAAGTAATCCTGGTTGTGGGGCACCAACAGGAACATAAAATGCAGATGAAGCCGAAGTGGCACTACTCGCTGTACAGGTAGTAGTCATTCGGAAATAGTATGAAGTGCTCAAAGAACCGGTATTATAAAAACGGGTGTTGGCGCCAGTACCAAAGCTGACATTTGTCCAAGGGCCGGAGGAGGAGCTAGCATATTGCCATTGATAAGTGAGCCCGCCAATAGTTGGAAAATTGGGATCGACGCCGTTTAAGGTAACGTTGCTGCCGGCGCATAACGGACTTGCAGGATTATAAGCAGTATTTGAAATAGAGGGCGCTGCTGGTGTTCCGGTACAAGGTGTTGGCGGGTTATGGGTCACGTCCACATCATCAAAGAATATATCATAGCCATAATCGCTCACACAGCGAATGATGATATAGTTTGTTGTGCCGGTGAAGGTAGTGGGAATATTATAGCTATACAGCGTCCAGCCTGTCGTTGGCGGGCTATAGTTGGGTACCATAGCATCTAATAGATAGCCACCCACAGAAGTAGGGGAGGTATTGACATAGAATCGGATACTATCATCGCCATAATAGGCTTGTTGATTATAGACCCAAACTGAAAATGTATTGGTGCCTAAGCTGGAAAAATTCAAGGAGGGCGATACTAATTCAGAATAGCCCCCTGCATAAATATCCCAACTATTATAGCCACCCATCCCCGAACCGGAATGCGCGCTGGGATTGGGCTGGGGGCCAGTGGAAGAACAAATAAACCCACCGCTGGGTACTTGTGCAATGTCTGTTCCATTACAACCATTAGTCGAGCCGGAAGAGTTGACCGTCCATCCAGTTGGTGGAGTACTTGTTGTCGCGCTTACATTAAAGCTTTCACTCAAAATGCTTTGCGCTCGGCTACTCCATGCGAAACAAGCTAAAATACTTAAAGTAAGGAGTTTTTTCATTTGCTATTTAGCAGTTATTATGAATGTATTAAAAGATTGGCTACCCTGTGTCGATTCTGATTATTTCAGAGTTTGAAATAGGAGTTGGAACATAAATTTACAGCAATCCGGAGTTTTTACAAATTATTTTTTCAATGATTTTGAAATTACACGGTCTCACTTTAGGAATGATACCTTAAGAAATTGGCAGAAATTATTTATTCTAATCCCAGCAAATTCATTTACCCTCGGTTAAAGTAGTAATTTTGCAACCTTTTATTTTTATGAAGAATATCCGGAACTTCTGCATCATTGCCCACATTGACCATGGCAAAAGCACATTGGCTGACCGTCTTTTGGAGCATACTCAAACTATTAGCAGTCGGGATATGCAGGCCCAAGTCCTTGACGATATGGACCTGGAGCGGGAGAAGGGGATTACCATTAAGAGTCACGCAATTCAAATAAATTATAAGCACAAGGGGGAAGAGTTTATACTCAACCTAATTGATACGCCCGGGCATGTGGACTTTAGCTACGAAGTAAGTCGGGCATTGGCAGCCTGTGAAGGTGCTCTACTTTTGGTAGATGCTTCCCAAGGTATTCAGGCACAAACAATCAGCAACCTGTATCTCGCGCTGGATAATGATTTGGAGATTATTCCTGTAATCAACAAGATCGATATGGAAGGGGCTATGATCCCGGAAGTAAAAGATCAGATTGTAGAATTGATTGGTTGTAAGGAAGAGGATATTATTCTGGCAAGTGGAAAGTCTGGGATCGGCATTGAAGATATCTTGGAAGCAATCGTTAGTCGAATCCCTGCGCCAAAAGGTGATGAAACGGCGCCGCTACAGGCTTTAATTTTTGACTCTGTTTTTAATTCTTTCAGAGGAATTATTGTGTACTTCCGCATCCTTAATGGTAAAATTAAAAAGGGCGAGAAGGTGAAGTTTATCAATACCGGCAAAGAATATAATGCAGATGAAGTGGGTATTTTGAAGCTCTCCATGACGCCGAAAGACGAAGTCAAAACAGGAGATGTTGGCTATATTATCACGGGTATCAAGAGTGCCGGAGATGTAAAAGTGGGTGATACCATCACAAGTGCAGTAAATCCTACAAAGGAAATTGTAAAGGGCTTTCAGGATGTGAAGCCAATGGTATTTGCCGGAATATTTCCAGTGGAGACGGATGACTTTGAAGAGCTGCGGGAATGTATGGAGAAGCTCCAACTGAATGATGCCTCCCTCACTTTTGAGACAGAAACTTCCCAAGCCTTGGGCTTCGGATTCCGTTGCGGCTTTTTAGGTATGCTTCATATGGAGATCATTCAAGAACGTTTGGAGCGAGAGTTTAATCAAACGGTGATCACCACAGTTCCTAACGTGAGCTTCTATGCCTATACAACTCGTGAGCCGGAAAAACGCATTGTCGTCAACAACCCAAGTGAAATGCCCGACCCTGTGAAATTGGCGAAGATTGAAGAACCTTTTATTCGTGCACAGATCATTACACTGCCGGAGTATATCGGCAATATCATGAGCCTTTGTCTTGGCAAAAGAGGCCTCCTCATCAACCAACATTATCTCACAACTACCCGCGTAGAGCTGGTGTTTGAATTACCACTTGCCGAAATTGTTTTTGACTTCTATGATAAGTTGAAGTCCTGCACTCGGGGTTATGCTTCGTTTGACTATCAGCCACTGGACTACCGCGAAAGTGATATTGTGAAAATGGATATCATGCTCAATGGCGACGGCTTGGATGCTCTTTCCGCCCTGATTCATAGGAGCAGAGCACAAGATTTTGGACGTAAGCTGGTTTCCAAATTGAAAGACCTATTGCCGAAACAACAGTTTCTTATTGCGATACAAGCGGCAATTGGTGCCAAGATCGTAGCACGTGAAAATATTTCTGCCATGCGCAAAGATGTAACCGCAAAATGCTATGGCGGTGATATCTCTCGGAAGCGCAAATTGTTGGAAAAACAAAAAGCCGGTAAGAAGAGAATGCGGCAGGTGGGCAATGTAGAAGTGCCTCAGGAAGCCTTCCTTGCTGTACTGAAGCTGGATGAATAGACGGTGCTTGCTTCTTTGGGCCTACTCGTGTGTTGCCGTTAATCCAAAATTTGTAGTAGGGTTCTAGGCGAAATTGGGAATTTTCTAAGCAGCTCCGAAGTGAGCATTTTGGGCTTTGTCTTCCGGGCTGGTAGCTAGTTGACTTTCGTTGCAGCAAATAGGTTAATGCAATAATTGGGTTTAAGATTTTAGTAACTTTTTGAAAAGTTTAAGCGATTCGATCCCTAGTGCCAAAAGGGTAACTAGCAACCTGCATAGTCATTCCCGTTATCTTTGCTTCTATTGCTACGCCCAGCCGCGCGGCCTAAAATTCTATTATGCGTAAAATCTTTCCGCTTTTTTTAATTCTATTTTGTTCTTTTCAAAGTATTGCTCAGCACGCGACCATCAAGGGTTTTGTGTATGAACGAGCCAGTGGTGAGCCGAGCATCTACACTTATGTGTTTTTAGAGGGAACCCATTACGGGGCACAGACGGATGTCAATGGGTTCTTTTCCATGACGGTGCCGGCAGGAGATTATATGATTAGTACCACACAGTTTGGGTACGACACAGCAACCGAAGCCATTTCATTGAAGCCGGGTGCTATCGTGAATGAAAAATTGTATTTGAGTCGTAGCGGTATTTCTTTGGATAATGTGGTGATATCTGCACGCAAGCAAGAAAAGCGAACTTTGGTTAATGCCGGTGTGACCACCGTGACACCTAAGGAAATGAAACTACTGCCAAGTGCAGGCGGAGAGCCGGACATAGCCCAGTTCCTTCAAGTGACACCAGGTGTTGTCTTTACTGGCGACCAAGGCGGACAATTGTTCATTCGCGGTGGGGCACCCTCCCAAACCGGCATCCTGCTGGATGGAGTGACCATTTATAATCCATTCCATACCATCGGCCTTTATTCGGTTTTCGAGACTGATGCCATTCGTAGTGTCGATATTCAATCTGCTGGCTTTAATGCTGAGTATGGCAACCGCACCTCAGCAATTTTAGATATTCATACCAAGGATGGTAATAAGAATCGCACTGCCGGCAAATTGTCACTTTCGCCGATCATGGCACGGGCAATGGTTGAAGGACCAATTATGAAGCCTAAAGGAGACAACGACGGTAGCATAACTTATTTGCTTTCCTTAAAACATAGCTATTTGGAAAGTACCTCTACCGGTTTATACGGAGCACTAGGGGAGCCATTTTCCAATGGTTTGCCCTATAAGTTTACGGATCTTTACGGAAAAGTAAGCTTCAATGGT
>JAFDYA010000069.1 GCA_018267675.1 Bacteroidota bacterium | reverse complement strand
CATTGATAAACAACGCATAAGACAATGGCAGAACAAGATTTTATAAAAGCAGGATTTACGGTTGTTGGCACAAAAAACAACGAAAACAAATTGTTGAGTTTTCTGAAAGAGAACTACCCTAACGTAATCCGTGACACCGAGATAAATTTAGAAGAACTAAAAACCGTTTTGGGTTTGCCAATTGACGAAAAGGTAAACGGTTACGGTTTAAACTTTGTAGGTAGAAACTTTGCCCGAGCTAAATATGCTCAAAAAACAGAAAAGGAATTACGCCTGAATAACACATTAAGTAAGAATATTGACATAACAGAAAATTTGGTGCTAAAAGGCGACAACCTCGACAGTCTAAAAATTCTAAAAAATCATTACAGCGGTCAAGTCAAATGTATTTATATAGACCCACCATACAATACTGAAAAAGACGAATTTGTTTACCCTGATAGATTCGACATAGAAGAAGCGGAGGTGTTAGGATTGGCAAACTTGAGCGAAAGTGATTTTGCAAGAATGGATTTTAGCTTCAAAACTAAAAAAAGCCATAATGGTTGGTTAGCTTTTATGTATCCTCGTCTATTATTAGCAAGAGACCTTTTGAGCAATGATGGTGCAATTTTTATAAGTATTGACGACAACGAACAAGCCAATTTGAAATTACTTTGCGATGATGTTTTTGGAGAAGAAAATTTCGTTGAAATCTTTTCTTGGACCAAAACGGCAACTCCTCCAGCATTATCTCATAAGTCAAGGAAGACCAACGAATATATTTTATGCTACGAAAAAAATAAGAACAGTTATAAGTATTTTGGTGAAGAACTTGATGGTGGTGACCAACCTTTATTAAATGATGGGAACAAGGTCGGTCATTTAATTATTCCAAAGGAAAAAATTAAATTCAACTTGGAAGATGGAGTTTATCAAGCAGGCACTTACCATAGAGTCAAATTATTAGAAACGATTGAAATAAAAGACAAGGTTTCTAACAAAGACTTATCAATTGAGGGTAGATTTAAATGGCAACAATCTTTTCTTAACAAAGAAATAGAAAAGGGAACGACATTCATTGTAAAATCTAAAAAGTTCTCCGTAAGGTTTCAGCGTTTTGAAGATGAAAGCTATAAGACACCTACTAATCATATTAGAGATAAAATAATAAGTCCGCTATTAGATAAAGAAAACGGTAACATTGATACCAACGAAACTGCTTCAAGTCAACTTGAAGATTTGTTTGGAAGCAAAGTATTTGACTTTTCAAAACCCGTTTCACTTATAAAATACCTGATTAATTTTCTTGTAAATGATGATGAAATAATCCTTGATTTCTTTGCGGGTTCGGGAACAACAGGACACGCAGTAATGGAGTTAAATAAAGACGGTGGCAATAGAAGATATATACTTTGTCAGATAGATGAACCTATTGACCCTGCAAAGAAAAAAGAAGCGTATGACTTTTGTATTGCAAACAATTTGGAGCCTGTTATTTCAAGCATTACAATAGAACGCTTGAAAAGAGCAGGAGACAAAATAGTCAAAGATGTTGAAGCCGAAAACAGCAAAAACGAATTATTCGAGGAAGATAAAAAACAAGTTCCTGATATTGGCTTTAAAGTGTTTGACAGTGTAGAAGCTCCAAAATTGAAAGTTGACGACAAAGGGCAAATTTCAATAACAGAAAATGAAACAGACGCTTTAAGTCGCATTTATAATATGGTTTTCACGGTTGGTTTAGACGAGCCGACACAAGTTCCCGAAGAAGTAGTAAAAGATTGCATTTACAAAATCGGCAATCACTATTACATAACCAACAGCGAGAAAATTACGAGTGACGATTATTCAAACGCTATTAAAAACGGCAAAGTATTCATTGACGGTTGGACAGCCAGTCTAAACGGAACTTTGCAGAATTATAAAGAAGATGTGAAGATTGTGTTTTAAGCCCACGCATTTTGCAAGCACATTTGCAAACCGCACAAGCCGACACACAAGCCAAAGTTTGCAAAAGAGCTTGCAAAGCCAACGCAGACAAAAATGGTTTTAAAAAATTTTCCGACCCTTCAAAAAAAAATAAAAAACGCAACGCACAGCCGACACTACAATGACAACAAAACTCAATACTGACAATGGTTTGCTAAGACAAACGGACAGAACCACTGGCTATAACAAGGTATTGCCAAAATGGCGGCAGAAGTGCTACTATGAAGCATTTGTGCTAAATTCAACAGCAGTAATTCTATTGAACTTTAGTGCTGATAATCCGCCACTTCGGCAATACCCAAACCGTTGGCAATATGGCTGCTGAAGCGCTACTATTGAGCAGAACCGCAAGATTGAGCCGATGTATTTCTATCGAATTTTTTTGCTAAATTTTCGCCACATCACCAAGCTACCTAACGGATAGTACAATTCTCCTATCAACGCAGCAGCAACATTGGGAAAATTCGTTTTTTACCTACCCTTGAAATTTCGGGTAGCTAAATCTTTCCGTACCCTACTGAGGCTCTCCGGAGTGATACCCAAATAAGATGCTACCATAGCCTGAGGCACTCGGAGCAGAATATCGGGATACATCGCTACAAACTCCAGATAGCGTTCTTCGGCACTTGCACCCAAAAGCATATTGATTCTGTTCTGTAAATGCCGAATATGATTGTGAAGCAATCGTGTGTTGAAACCCGAAAAATCAGGAAACTTCTTGACCATTTGGTCGATAAACGCTTCATCAATCAACAACACTACGGTATCCTCCAAAGCTTGAATAAAATAGCGGGAAGCCTGTTTGAAATACGCACTTTCCCGATCGGAAACAAACCAATATTCCGGTGCAAATGACAGCACATGTTCCTTGCCTTTGGTATCAATAGAAAATTGCCGAAGCAAGCCCTGCTCTACAAAAAATGTATGGGCACAATGTTCCCCTTCTCGCAAGACAAACTGATTTCGCTTCAACTCCATTCGTGTACAATTTTCCAGGAGAGCTTCTATTTCCTCAGTTGAGGCCTGAATATTACTCGTGAAAAAGCCGGATAGTTTTGAAGAATGCATCATCAAATTTCGCCGAAAAAACCCGAAAACAATAGGAAGCGTCCTAAGCAATACGTAAAAACCAATTTCCCCCAAACACCCTCATTTGGGTCAAAAGGCCGGTACAATTCCGGTGCATCAACCTCCTGTCAGGACATGAAAAATACCTACCAGAAAGAAACAATATGCTCCAGAAAATGAAAGCTCAAAGATTAAAGCTGCTTAATCCGTCACGCTCCGATAAACGGTCCAGCGAAGGAGCATTTCAACGCTAATGAAGAAAATGGCTAATAGGGCGAATGGAAAATAGAGTTCCGCATAATGCTTATACGAACTCACCTGCACTTTGGTTTTCTCCAACTTATCAATCTTGCTATAGATGTTCTTGAGTGAGGAATTATTAGTGGCCCGATAGTATTCTCCGCCAGTTTGTTCTGCAATTTTGCGAAGCAATGGTTCGTCAATTTCAACCGGCATCATGGTATGCTGCACCCCATAGGGCGTCTTAACAGAATAGGGAGCACTCCCCTGTGTCCCGACACCGATTGAATAGACCTTTACATGGTAAGTCTTCGCAATCTCCAGTGCCAGTTCAGGGCCTATCTTTCCTGAATTGTTCACCCCATCGGTAAGCAAGATGACCACTTTGCTCTTGCCTGAAGAACTCCTTAGCCGATCTACCGCTGTGGCCAGCCCATCGCCAATAGCGGTTCCGTCTGCCAAGTCGCCACTTTGCACTGCGGCAATTTGCTCCAACAACACTCGATGATCAATGGTTACCGGACATTGGGTGAATGCCTCACCGGCAAATACCACCATCCCTATTCTATCACCCGGGCGTCCTTCCACAAATTCCGCCGCTAGTTTCTTTGTGGCTTCAATCCTATTGGGCTTAAAATCTTCAGCTAGCATAGAGCCGGACACGTCCATAGCAATCACGATATCTATCCCTTCACTATCTACATTCTCCGATACCGAGCTGCTCTGCGGACGGGCCAAGGCCACAATTAGACAGCTTAGTGCCAGTATCCGAAGTACAGGCAACACCCTGCGGAGCTTGGTTCTTAATGAGGGTTTGATATGGGCCAAGCCACTAATGGTAGTCAGGCGAAATGCCGGATGCGCCAACTTCTTCCGCCGCCATTGCCAATAAATCATGACCGGCAGGAGCAGAAAAAGTAAGAAAGCAATTGGATAGGCAAATGTTACACTACCCCAATCCAGGTAGGCTTTTAGATAGTCCATCACGATTGATTTGGGGTTTTCGCGGTATCAATTGTATCGGTAGGCGGAATGGTCGCCAACACAAATTCTTTGACAGTTTGCATGGTGGACACGTGTTCTGCCGGAGTGGGTTGTGCCCGAGCAAACTTCGCAAAGTCTGCAGTGAACAGGACATTATAGATCTTTTCCGAATGAGGTGCAAGGCCGGCATTCCTCCTAGCCATACCTACCAATTCGTCGGTCGTGCGCTCCAATGCCGGCACATCAAATCGCGCCTCGATATACCCCCGCAGGATTTCCGTTAGCCGGACATAATACCCTTTCACATCCCCTTGTTCCCAGACGCGATCCTTCTCCAATGTCTCCAAAGCACGCAAAGTGATCAAATGTAGCGGCTCTGCAGGTGGCGGCGGCGGAGCCACAACCGGCTTTTTCTTCCGAGCTAAATACCACACCAAGCCCAGCAAGAGTAAGAGTAATAATCCTCCCACAATCCACCAGATATAGTCCAGCCAGGTCGTCTTCACCTCCATAATACCTTTGATACCTTTAAACGCTTTCGTGGTATCTACCGGCACTGTTTGCACCAGAATGGCCAGACTATCCGTTTGTAGTGTAAATACCGGCCCTGAATTTGGCTGTACCTGTACTCCGATTGAAGGAATCACAAAAACACCCGAGTCGAAGCCGGCAACCAAAAAGGCTTGTTGATACTGGGTAATTGCTCCTTTCTTAACCGTATCTATTTTCTCTCTGGAAATCACCTCCAGCTTTCCAAAACTATCAGGAATAATAGGCCATACCACTTTACTTAGGCTAGGATCATGCTGCACATTCAGGGTCACTTTTGCCTGATCGCCCACCAACTGTTTTGTGGTGCTCGTGCTCAGTTTTGCCTGGGCAGTATTGTCCTGAGCCTTGACGGAAAGTGTCCCAAACACAAGCAACGCAGGGAGCAACAAAATCGTGCGCAATAACCATAGTCTAGGATGTCGTTCTCTGATGAATTTTTTGCGCATTATCTACCTTTAAAAAATCCTTGTAAAGCCTTTACATAATCTTGGTCCGTCCGGATGCTCATCAATCCGGCACCAGCCTTACGGAACGCCTGAATTGCATATTGTTTCATCCCATCAAAAGCCTTTCCATATTCTATCTGTACCCGCTTGCTGGAGCTAT
>JAFDYA010000068.1 GCA_018267675.1 Bacteroidota bacterium | reverse complement strand
TGTCTAAGCGCTAAGCTAAGCAAAAGTTTGAAAGCAAATCACAACAAGCAAGGGGTAGCATCAATTAATACTTTTGTTGTCTAAGCGCTAAGCTAAGCAAAAGTTTGAAAGCAAATCACAACGTACGGACGTTGCATGCAACGTCCGTACAGATTGAATGCAACGTCCGTACCGGCTACGTGCAACGTCCGTACAGATTGAATGCAAGGTCCGTACAGGTTGAATGCAAGGTCCGTGCAGGCTACGTGCAAGGTCCGTACAGATTGAATGCAAGGTCCGTGCAGGCTACGTGCAACGTCCGTACCGGCTACGTATAACGTCCGTACAGATATCTAAAACCTAAGTTTAGGTTTGAAAACAAATCACACAAAAAAAGCCGACAAAAGTCAGCCTTTATAAAAAAAAATACTATTTAAAAAACTGAAGGTAAAATACAAGCGCAGGTTTATCCAGCAACCAGCCTTTAGCAGAAATACTTAGGCCTTGTTGGCAACGATAGTCAACCCAATGTTCACCATTGGTCGGATAAACTTATCTTTCAAACTCTCGTCATTGCCATAGCTCAGTCCCCATAGTGTTCGGTCAATATTGAAATTGGCCACCGCAGTCACTTGATGCTCATTGACCACAAGCTTCGCAGGAAAGCTTATACTTTTTGTTACCCCCTTCAAGGTCAAATTTCCCTGCACGGTATGCGTAGCGTCCTTCATAACCAAATTTTTCGCTACTGCCTCATCAAGACCTTCCCGCACCGATGTAATCTCGAAACTAGCCAAGGGATGTGTGGCTACGTCAAAGAAATCCGGACTTTTCAAATGTCCCAATAGTTTATGAGCGCCACTTGTATCTTCATCCATTGACTGCATACTGCCGATGGCAATATCAAACTTTCCACCAGATATCTTTCCGTCTTCTAGGGCCAAACTTCCATTTTCCAGAAGCATCTTTCCCTGATGTTGGCCAACGGGTTTGGTACCAATCCAAGTGACATAACTTTGCGCCAAGTCGGTAGCATAAGTCATACCTGATGCATTCGCCACTTCTTGGGCAGCTCCGGCGCTGGCCACATCAGCCTTTGGAGCTTCTTTACAGGATGCGGCAAAAAGGGCTAGGCCGGCAAAAATCAATACTGAACGTTTCATATTTGTTTAATAATTTCGTGCAAAGAAATATGATGAAGATCAAGTAAACCAAACACTTAAATCTATTACCCTATTTTGTGAGATGCGAGAAATTAACGTTGCAGAAATAAAGAAATGGGAAAATGAGGACCGGGCATTTTTCTTACTGGATGTACGGGAAGAATGGGAACACAAGCGGTTCAATATCGGAGGGACCAATATCCCCCTCAGCGAGCTGATGCAGCAAAAAGAACAAATCCCTAAAGACTTTCCGGTAATCATATACTGCGAAAAAGGAATCCGAAGCCAAATTGCGATACAAAGACTACAAGGTATTGGCTTCCAGAATCTGTACAACCTGAAAAATGGTATAGCAGCGCGGATTTAAAAAAAGTACACACATTAATATTTATTTTATTTTTATAATTTAAGGTTTTGATAAAATTATCCAAAATATAGATTTCCCTTGTGTATTACTTACAATAAACTGACAATTAATGAAAACGCTGAACGACTTTTACTGCAATAAAGGCTATATTTGCGCAAATTTTAAAACAACATGAAAAAACTCCTAATCCCTGCTGCTGCAATTTTCGCCTTAGGCGCCTTGATGACCTCTTGTAAAAAAGATGATGGCGGTAAAAGCCGTCACGATATGCTCGTTGGCAAATGGGTCAACTACCAACATGGGGAAGATTCCAACAGTAATGGTGTTTGGGATGCTGCAGAAATGGTCACCGACACTGGATCTAATATTATTCCGTTTGAATTTAAAGCAGACGGTTCCGGAATTGCTAGCGCTAACTTTATGGGCACCACGCTTCCCCTGACCTTCACCTGGAACCTCCAAAATAGTGACAACGATCTTCGGATTATTACCTCTTTCATGGGCAGTACTGATACCTCAGTTGCTACAATTCTGACCCTTACCGACAACAACATGGTAATTAAAGACGCAACGACTACCCCTATCGGCTTTACTTCGTTCAACAAACAATAATTCCCACGAGGAAACATAGTCAAAATGGCTGTCTCCAACACGCGAGACAGCCATTTTTGTTTCGAGTAGCTGATACGCAGCTACAGCACACTAGTCGTTAATATGCAATCGGAGCATCTGCGAAGTAGAAAAATAAAAACACTGGTCAATACGGGATAATCTTGCTACTCAAGACCGAAAAAACAAGCTCCTGCTGGATTTCGGCCTACTGAACCCAAAGCATTCCAAATTGAATAGAATAGCAAGCAACAATTATCAATGACTACTGATAATTTGACCTGTCCGACAGCTTAGCCTGCCTACAAAACCCTAAGTTCAAGGAAGAAAACTTGATTTTCTATGAAATTTTCACTATGTAGCGTAAATATTTACAACTACTTTGTCCGTAGGACAATATTTGATTTACCGCAGGCCTTAGCCTATGGATAACACAATGAGCAATAGAAAAGCTGCCGGTAGGGCAGCACGCTCAATTTAATCCAATTGCCATTTTTGGGATAAATGCACTGTACTTTTGCTACAAGATGCCGCTACTCAAACAATGGATTCCAAAAACCAAAAGCATCGTTGCCATCTGGCATATCACGGAAAACGAAGAATTCTTTCTTCAAAATGAAGCCGTCCGCCAAGCAACTGCCCCCAGCACCATCCGCCACCCAAAACGAAGACTAGAACATATTGCTGGTAGGTATTTATTACTACATCTCCAGGCGGACTTCCCCATTCAGGATATTAGCCCAGACGTCCACGATAAGCCCCGCCTGCCGGACAACCGCTACCATTTCTCCCTCTCCCACTCCTACCCCTTCGTTGCCGCCGTCATCACAGACGACGAAGAATGTGGCATAGATATCCAAGTATGGAAAGAAAACATTGCAGAGATTGCGCACATGTTCCTTTCGGAAGAAGAACAGCAGGTCTGCCAGCAGGAAAGTAGCCGGTTCACACTTGCTTGGTGTGCCAAAGAAGCCCTATACAAATGGAATGGCCGACGAGGAATTGATTTTATTGGCGATTTTAAACTGAAGAATATTTCAGAACGCAATACGAATGATTTCCACACCTTATCCCAAAATGATTTTGAACTAACCATTGTACAGGCCGAACTGGAAATCACCATCACAGCAGCTATTTACAACGATTTTGCGTTTGCATTATTGATTAAAGACCGTTGATTCAAAAATATAGCAGTATTTTATAATTCGCTGTTTTCAAAAAAAATTGATGAAATTTTCTCGTTTTTCCAAAAATTTACTTCCTTTGCAAAAATTTTAATTAGACGAACAAATCTTTTCTTCTCCAAACAAGCCATAATTATCCAGCAACAATGAACGCACGCATTTCGGCCATCCGGGAACACCGCAACGATGACAAAACCATCAACCATTATAACGGTAAAAAAGTAACGGCGCTATTTGCCGCCAACGTATTTACCAACAAAGCCATGCGGGAATGGCTGAGTGATGAAGCTTACAAAAGCCTCAGTGCTTCTGCCAAAAACGGCAGCCGCTTGGATCGGAAAATGGCCGACCAAATTGCCTCCGGCATGAAAGCTTGGGCTGAGGAAAAAGGCGTTACCCATTTCACCCACTGGTTCCAACCTCTCACCGGCACTACCGCCGAAAAACACGACTCCTTCTTCACGATTAAGTCGGACGGTACTGCCATTGAACTATTTGACGGCGACTCCCTCATTCAGCAAGAACCCGATGCCAGCTCCTTCCCCAACGGGGGCATCCGTGCTACCTTTGAAGCCCGAGGCTATACCGCCTGGGACCCCAGCTCCCCCGCCTTCATCATGGAGACCGGCTTCGGGAAAACACTCTGCATCCCCACCATCTTCATCGCCTATAGCGGAGAAAGCCTAGACAATAAAGCACCACTACTCAAAAGCATCGCCGCACTCAACAAAGCTGCAGTGGACGTTTGCCAGTATTTTGATAAGAATGTAACTAAGGTTACCGCAACCCTTGGCTGGGAACAAGAATACTTCCTTGTGGACGAAGCCATGGCCAATGCCCGCCCAGACTTAGTCATGTGTGGTCGCACACTCATCGGGCATTCTCCCGCCAAAGGCCAACAATTGGAAGACCATTATTTCGGCTCCATCCCCGAGCGATTCTTTGCTTTTATGCAAGATTTTGAACAAGAATCCTACAAACTCGGCATTCCCCTCCGCACCCGTCACAACGAGGTAGCCCCCGGCCAGTTTGAGTGTGCTCCCATCTTTGAAGAAGTAAACATCGCCGTAGATCACAACTCCCTACTCATGGATGTAATGGCTCGGGTAGGCAAACGGCACAAGCTAAAAGTACTCCTTCACGAGAAACCATTTGCAGGGGTGAATGGTAGTGGCAAACACAATAACTGGAGCCTGGCTACCGATACCGGCGTCAACCTACTTGCTCCCGGCAAAACTCCACGCACCAACCTGATGTTCCTCACTTTCTTTGTGAACACCATCAAAGCCGTGCACGACCATGCCGACCTCCTCCGCGCCTCCATAGCCAGCGCCGGCAACGACCACCGTCTCGGTGCCAATGAAGCACCACCCGCCATCATCTCCGCTTATATTGGCTCCTACCTTAGCAAGGTATTGGACGAAGTAGAAGTGCGGGTAAAAGACAAATTTGATGAACAAGATGAAGCCATCCTGAAGCTGGACATTCACAAGCAAATACCGGAACTACTACAAGACAATACCGACCGCAATCGCACTTCTCCATTTGCCTTCACCGGCAACAAGTTCGAATTCCGCGCCGTCGGCTCATCGGCCAACTGTGCCGGCCCCATGACCGTCTTGAACACGATTGTGGCACAAACCCTTAAGAGCTTCAAGGCCGAGGTAGATGCCCTCATCGAAAAGGGAGAGAAAAAAGAAATCGCAATCCTGCATATCCTGCGCAACTCTATCAATGCTTCAAAAAACATCCGCTTTGAAGGGGATAACTATAGCGAAGAATGGGCTGCAGAAGCGGCAACACGTGGCCTTTCCAATTTCAAAACCACGCCAATTGCACTTGATGCCTATGTGAGTGAAGCCTCCAAAAAGCTGTTTATCAGCAACGGCATTTTTACAGAACGGGAGATGGAAGCCCGCCACGAAATCATGCTCGAAGAGTATGTAAAGAAAGTACAAATTGAAGCCCGCATCCTCGGCTACCTCGCCACCAATCACGTTTTGCCCGCTGCCATCCAATATCAAAACACGCTTATCGCCAATATCCGCGGACTAAAAGAATTGGAAATCGGCGATAGTAGCTACAAAGCACAATTGCATTTGCTCAAAGTAGTCTCCCAACACATCCAAGCCATCAATGATAAGGTGGAAGAAATGATCGAACACCGCAAAGTGGCCAATAATACAGAAGACATGCACAGCCGGGCTATTCAATATTGCGATAATGTAAAAGCCTGCTTTGAAATCATCCGCTACCATTCCGACAAACTGGAATTGATTGTACAAGATAGCCTTTGGCCACTGCCAAAATATCGGGAAATGCTCTTCTTGAGATAAGTACCAACCAGGCCCTACAAAATGGCGAATTCCACTGATGGAGTTCGCCATTTTTTTACCACAACTTGGCAACCCAACTCCTAACGACCCTGCATTCGAATACTTCAAGACTATATACCCATAAACATCAAGCTAAGCTTTACATTCGTTGGACATGTTCCTGCTGGCCGCCCAGCAGGTACCAGGCTATACACTCGTTGAGGGGGCCGGTCCCCTCACTCGTTGAGGGGGCCTGTCCCCTCACTCGTTGAGGGGGCCTGTCCGATCACTCGTTGAGGGGGAGATTTTCGCTACTATCCTTCACGCATCCACTCTGGTGCGCTTCCCCAATTTAATGAGCAACTCCTCCTCCCAAACGAATCAAAAAAACAACTGCAAGGATATATAATATCAACAAAAAAGCAAATTCATATAACTCAGAACTATTCCTGCACAACACTCAATTTCCTTGTTTCCAAAACCTGACCTTCTACAAGATACTTAGCTAAATAAACCCCTGCGGATAAAGCAGATACATCCACCTGTACGCTACCCTTCCTAGGCATTAGCGCTATTACCTTTACCCGCTGCCCCCGCATATCATACAATTCCAGCCTGCCGGGCAGAGAATAGTTTACCCTTAAGCTTTGGCTGGCCGGATTGGGGAATAGGCTAAAGGTATATTCCTTTGGCAGAGGAGCTTTTACGCCTGCCGGGTAGCAGGGATTAGCCGCAGCGCCGAGATGATAGTTGGGCATGCAGGGAGGGGTGGTGACACCAATGGTTCGCCATTGTCCCTGAAAAAAAACATAAGGGAAGCGCAAACACTGACGGCAAAACTCTGAGGCTAAACCCTTTCTATCCGGCTGATTGATCACGCTCATTGTGCCGCCAATCCCGTCAGAACGGCTTATGTACAATCGTCCGTCCGGCCCTGGATAAATATTGGAATAGCGTTGAAACACCCGAAAAGTAGTATCCGGCCCGGAAAGCTGTGTCCAGCGGGTATTGGGATTATTGTCCAGCAGGTCGCATTGCTGTATCGTGTAGAAGCCGTTGACATACAGGAAGCGCCCATTGGGAGAGAAAGCTAGCCCGCAGGTGGATACATCTTTTTCTGAAGTATCAAACGGATTCTCTGTGGAACGTATGGGTACATCTATGGTTCTGGGGCGGGACAACAGGCCGGAACAACGGTCAAAATCGGCGATAAAAAACTTTCCAAAGCCTTGAACAGTGGTGGCATACTGCGTACCGTCCTGCGAAAACATGGCCTGTCCGCCAATATCCCATTTGGTAAAATGGGGCTCCGGGAAGCTCTGAATAAAGGGGCCATAGATAGAATCCTGGGTAAACAGGAATTTGTAAATCATATTGGTATCCGAAGCCTGCTTGAGCAGCCACCAGCTTTTGCCATCGGCATGGCGGCAGGCCATCATCTGGGTTTTGCTGAGCATCACATCCTGTAGTAGTGGAACGGCTTTCTTCACTACTTTACCTTTGCCGCCATTTGCATGCATATCTACCTCGTGGTAGAGCAGCAGATCAAATAAGGCTCTGGTACTGCTTGGATTAGCCCAGTAGGTAACAAACTCTTTATCTGAAGCTGTGGGCGTAACTACAATGTACTTTTCATTATTAAAAGGGAGGATGATGGAACTTTGGTCATAAGCGGTAAATCCATCATAGTATTCGTATAAGAGTTTGGGAATCAGGGTATCCCCGTCCTCAATATAATTGAGGCTGGTATCAAACAAATTATAACCATTGCAAACAAGTAGCGGAGTGCCATCCGCTTTACATATTCCTGATTGACCAATATCAACATACACATGCCCCCAATATTTGGATATCCCATTTATAGGAAAGTTAGCTCCATTGAACTCTGTACGGTACAACATTAACTCTCCCTGAAGCCACACCTTATCATGGTAATTGGTTTGTGCCGACGCGGAAAGATGCACAAACAAAAGGCAAATAATACTAAGTATTTTTTTCATACTATTCGTTTATGATGATTAGTCTCCGATAATTAGCCACGTGTCCATCTATGAGGTATCGACAGATATACAGGCCGGAAAAAAGACTTGATAAGTCAATCTGAATCCGGGTCATTTGTTTCACCTCTGGCAATTTAATACTCAGTAGTTCCCGACTGGTAGCGCCTTTTATTTCCATGATGCCACCTTTGCAATAGCCCACGGTAATTTTTCCCTTACTGGGGTTGGGATAAATAAAGAAAACATTATCGTCGGATTTTAATTGCCGGGCCTGGCTTTCATAGCCGGTATCTGCCTGTATGGTGGTATCTAGGAGAAAGCTGTTCTCCGCATCAAATACACCGTTATCATTGCAGCGGTCTATATCTCCGTAGCTCATGAGTGGCTGGTAGAGCGCATACAGGCTACGGGCTTTATACACGGCGCTACCGCCTGCTAAGGGGCAGGTCATGGCAAGGGCGGCAATGGTGGCACTGTCGGCAGCATTAAGACTGTCTAAGCCTTTGGCAATAAATTTTAAATACACGCTGTTAATAGTCTGCTCATTAATAGCCTGAGGGCTAGTGGCGGTCATGCCTACATTGGCGGCCTGAGCCGCATTCCAGTTACCTGCAAATGTTGCCGAATCAGTTGCCTCAGCCAGGGAAGTAAGTTGTTCATTCAGTTCTGCAATCTGCCCCAATTCGGTATGGAGGTTTTGGTTATAAAAATTGTTCAGAATCCCGCTACTGTCGCGGGCGGCAGTATCCCGCCTTAGCGTACAGAACAAATCCATCTTAGCAAGCCAGGAACTTCCGATCGGCTGCTCCAAGTAGATGTTGGCATTGTTGGCAATATTCTCCGCCCAAGCCAGATCATGTACTTGGATACTTCCCGGTGTGGGCATGGGATAGCTTATATCCTGACAGGAAGGTTGGGTGCCGTTGGTATACAGTCTCTTATATCCGCAAGTTGGATTATTTCCCCCGGTAGTAACCCAGCTATTATTATCGTAGAGGTAGTTTCTGTGTAGTTTTCCGCAAATAGACAGAGTATATAAGTTAACCCCTCCGGCAGGGTTAGTAGAGAGCAGGTTTTTATTATCATGCAGGTTGTCGCCAATATCGCCAAGCGTACCCTCTGTGCCGAGGTGCCGGAAAAGCATATCGTACTGATGCCCGCTGAAATCGTTGGTTTTTACCTGGTCCACACCGGTCTGGCAATTGCCTTCTATCAGGTAGCCGTACAGGGCGGAGTTTACATGATTGCAAAGCAATTCGGTAAAGGGGCTACGGCTCAGGTGGATATCAGCCATTTGATAGCTAATACCTTTTTGGGTCAATACCGGGTTGCCATTTATATGGTTGCCGCGCAGGTGGGTACCTCGGCCATTAGTCAGCTCCATACCATAAGTGCCACCGGGCAGCATCACATAGCCGGAGGGGGGCTGCGGGGTAAAGATATTGATCGTGTTCCTGTCCACTGCGGTATAGCCATTGGTGCCATAAAGCCCGATACCGATACCGGAAAAGGTATTGATGTTTATGGTATTGTCTTTTATCTGATAAGGGATCGCACCGGAGTTGATAAACTGGTTGACAAATATACCGACCACACCATTGGCAATGCCGGATAAACCCACTGTAGAAGCGGGCGGAACAGTGGTACTTGTGATCGTATTATTGGCTATGGTGCTGCCCTGATGGTCGTGGAGGATAGACACACCGGAGACCACATCGTTCAGGGTATTATTGCTGATATCATAAATCACTTTGGTTGCCGCAAATGCAGGAGAACCACAAAGGATGCCAAAGCCCTTGGTAATATTAGCGTGTTGCACCTTGGTCGGGTAGCTCCAGCTCAGGATATTTTTATCGCATTGTTGAAATTTGGCCGTACTGTTTGGTGAATAGTCAATTTGAAGCGGACGAATGGCATAAGTATTAAAACAACCCCGAGATTGGGCATAGATCGCAGCGCCCTCAATATCTTTATAGATGATGTTGGCAGTGGATTTTATGTAGGGATAATCCTGAACAAATCCGCCACCTCTTATATTATTAAAGTCATTGTTGTAGAGTTCTATTCCTGTGGTAGGAGCGGTGGTAAAGCACCTGGCATTATTTACAAAGATTCCTGTTTTCAGGTCGTGGAAGCTATTGCCGGCACCTGTGCTTAGGTTGCCGATTTTCAGGTCGGCACAATCATTGATGACTATGCCGTACTGGCTTCCTGGCCAGGATCCTGGATACAGAAGACTTGGATTTTCGGTATAAAATTCATTGCCGGTTACCGTAGTGGTATATCCGGAGGGCGTATTGTTGAAGACCAGGCTTTGGGCATTGTCGCCAAAACGGGAATCCGTGCAGGAGAAAGGAATATTTCCGTTGATGCGGACTCCTAAACTCATATTGTCAATTTCAGATCGGTCAATATGCAGCAAACTTCCGGACGTTGTTTGTATGCCTTTCCAGTCTTTATAGCACTCGGTTTTCATCACAGTGCCATTGGTAATGCTGAGTTGTTTCCCATTATCAATAACAATTTCTGAATTTTGATCACAAACGATATGTGGGCAATGGTCAAAATTGAGATCCGCATCTACATGAAATGTGCCGGATATGCTGATGATATTGTTGGTGGCTATCGTACCAGTGGCTATGGCATTGGGGCCATAATGAGCGAGCAGTGCGGAGGCGCTTGAAAAAACGATAGAGGGTACAGATACCGCCGTAAGGGTAATATCGTCGATATCAAAATTACCCTTTTCTGCCATAAATAAGAGATAGGGATATTGAATTGCGTCCGGTCCATCCACCGTAAAAGAGTAGGTATATTCGTAATAAATCTGAAAATATCTGGCGTGTGTTGCTGTAGTTGTACCCTTTACATTTGGACTCTGAACTGTATTTGAATCATATATTCTTGCCTTCACTGGCATTCTAAGCCCCTTACTATTTCCCTGTTTATCAATGGATAGCAATGGTTGGGAAAAAGCACTACACACAGCTAATGTAATCGCTACAAACAGTAAGGTGATTTTTCTAATTTTGGACATCGGGATAGTAGATGTAAATAAATATTACTACTCACTAAAATTAGCAAAAAATTTTCAAATGGGGACAGTTTTTTTTCAGGAGGAGGAAACTGTGCTAAACGCGCCGAGCAAACCTAAGCTGCTGATGACACTTCAAGACCATAAAGCCAAAAAAGGCGTTAGCTAATTCTTCTAATGGCGGGGTAAAAAAGGCGGGGTAAAAGCCGCTACTGTATTGGGTTTTGAATGAAATCATGCCGGCAAAACCGCGATAAGAAAATCATAGGAAGTAAGGAATATTACGTTAACCCGAGTTATGAAGCGAAGCGAATGATTCCCTGTGCTTGGACATAGCACTAAAACCTTCCAAACGCCAACGCCATGAACTGCTAATGGCTTTGTTGGGATAAAACCAGCTCAACGGGCACAATAAATTTGTTCACCAAAATGATACCATTAGTACCATTATTATGTTACCTTTGATACCAAATAGTTCTGGGCTATGTCTATTCAAGTTTCAAAAGCCGCGCTCATCCAGCAATTGCAGCAGGACATCCTGAGGCTGCAGAGCGGGCATCGTCAGTCGCTGCCGCCACTCCACACGGGTTTGGGCATTTTGGAGCAAGCCTTTCCGCAACAGTGTTTTCCGGCTGCGGGTCTTCATGAGTTGATCAGCTATGCGCCGGGTCATGCTGCTGCTACTCAGGGTTTTTTGGCGGGTTTGCTCCAGCATATTTTGCCGCAGCAGGCCTATACGCTTTGGATTAGTACGTGGCGGCGCTTGTTTCCTCCGGCGCTCACGGCATTTGGCTTGGATCCTTCGCGGGTCATTTTTGTAGATATTCCCAGGAACAAAGAGGCCTTATGGGCTTTTGAGGAGGCGTTGAAAAGTGGGGCAGTTGCGGCGGTGGTGGCGGAGATTCCGAATGTCAGTTTTACGGAATCACGGCGCTTGCAATTGGCCTTGGAGGAGCACCAGGTGACGGGCTTGCTGCATCGCTACCAGCCGCGTAGTGACAACACGATTGCTTGTGTTGCGCGGTGGAAGGTAGAAAGCGCACCCAGTTTAGTACTAGGCGAGCTGCCGGGTATTGGGTTTCCGGCTTGGCGGGTGCAGTTGCTTCGTGTGCGCAATGGTCGTCCGGGGCAGTGGTCGCTGGCCTGGGTGGATGGTGGCTTCCAGCATCGGGTCATGTTGCCGGTGGCTCATGAAAACATGATCCGTAAAGCGATGTGATGTTACAGCAACGTTATCTCTGTCTTTGGTTTCAGCATGTGTGTACCGACTGGTATATCCGGCGGAATGCTGCGCTACAAGGGGTGCCGTTTGTGCTGGCAGCTCCGCTGCGTGGGCGCTTGGTAGTGACGGATAGTAGTGCTGTGGCGAGCCGGCTGGGCATCCATGTGGGTATGGTAGTGGCGGATTGCCGGGCGCGGGTGCCGGAGCTACAAGTGCTGGATGCGCTCCCCAACAAGGCGGAGCAGCTCCTTGCTGCCCTTGCGGAATGGTGCCTCCGCTACACGCCTACTGTGGCTGTTCATGCTCCTGACAGTCTTTTGCTCAACACTACGGGCTGCTCCCACCTCTGGGCTGGGGAGCCGGCATACGTTAAAGAAATACTTGATCGCTTTCATTTTTTGGGCTATCATGTGCGGGCGGCGCTTGCGGATACGATTGGTGCGGCTTGGGCTTTGGCGCATTTTGGCCAGGCACCGAGCATCTTGGCTTCGGGGCAACAGGTAGCGGGCATTTCGCCATTACCACCGGCGGCTTTGCGCCTAGCAGAAGAGACCTGTACTCGCTTGCAGCAATTAGGTTTTCACCGGATTGGGCAACTCCTCCCTATCTCGGAGCGGGCGCTGCTGCGGCGTTTTGGGTCACAGCTTCCTATGCGGTTGGGGCAGGCCTGTGGGCAGGTACCGGAAATCTTACCTAATATTGAGGTGGCAACACCCTATCAGGAACGATTGCCCTGCTTGGAGCCTATACGTTTGTTGCCGGGTATTGAAATAGCCTTGCGGCAATTGCTGGAGGCGCTTTGTAGCCGCTTGCATCAGGAGGCAATGGGGCTAAGGACGGCTCTGCTCAAGGCATACCGGATAGATGGGGCGGTACAGCAAGTGCAGATAGGCACGCACAAAGCCTCTCGTCATCCGGAGCATTTGTTCCGCTTGTTCCAATTAAAAATATCCAGCTTTGAGCCTGCTTTGGGCTTTGAGCTCTTTGTGCTGGAGGCGCCGCTCACCGAGCCGCTCACCGCACACCAGGAGCGTCTTTGGGCTAAGGAACATGCTGCAGAGGAGCTGCTGCTGGCGCAATTGCTGGATCGGTTTTCGGGAAAACTAGGCTCCAACATCATCCACCGCTACTTGCCGGCAGAGCACTACTGGCCGGAGCGTTCCTTGGTGGAGGCGCAATCGCTCCAACAAACCACAGCGGCCTCTTGGCTGCGGCACCGATCGCGCCCTATGCTGCTCTTGCCACAGCCGGAGGCTATAGAAGTGACGGTGGCGCTACCAGACTATCCGCCCCTGCTCTTCCGGCATAAGGGGGTGCTGCACCGGGTGCTGCGGGCGGATGGACCAGAGCGTATAGAGCGGGAATGGTGGCTGGGGGACACGGGTCCGCATCGAGATTATTATGGAGTAGAAGATGAGGAAGGCCTGCGCTACTGGATCTTCCGTTCCGGGCATTATGCCACAGGGACTCCCGAATGGTTTTTACATGGTTTTTTCAGCTAATCTCAGATAACACAATAGACTCTTTGCTATGCTTAAAATTCCACAACGGAAGCTGGATTGTGTACGAATTTTATGGCCAACCGACTACTGCAGCATCCAGGTTTAGCTGAAGGCATCTTTCAGCTTATCAAAGAAGCCTTTCTCTTCTTCTTTTTCGCTGGCGGCCTCTTTCCCGGGTTGGAAGTTGGGGGCATGCTTTAGTTTTTCCAGCATTTCAGTTTCTTCTTTGCTCAGGTTTTGCGGGCTCCACACGGCTACTTCTACCAGTTGGTCGCCTTTGCCATAGGACTGGAAGGCTGGGAAGCCTTTGCCTTTGAGGCGGAATACTTTACCGCTTTGGGTACCGGCTGGGATTTTAATCCGAGCCTTGCCGTCAATCGTAGGCACTTCGACGGAGGTGCCTAACACGACATCGGGGAAGGAGACGTGTAGCTGATACACCACATCTAACTCCACCCGCTTCAGCTCCGGATGTTTTTCTTCTTCTATCAGGATGAGTAGATCGCCGGCTGCCCCACCCCGCTCACCGGCATTGCCGGCACCGTTCATGCTTAGTTGCATACCATCATGCACGCCTGCGGGGATTTGCAAGTCGATCATTTCATCGCCATACACGCGGCCCTCGCCACGGCAAGCACCACACTTTGCGGTGATGGTATGCCCTTCGCCATTGCAGGTGGGGCAGGTGGCCACGGTTTGCATTTGCCCCATAAAGGTTTGCTGCACGCGCCGTACTTGCCCTTGCCCGCCACAGGTGCCGCAGGTCTGTACGCTATTTTTATCTTTTGCTCCGCTACCACTACAGGTACTGCAGGGTACATATTTTTTTACTTTAATCTTCTTAGCTGCTCCGCTTGCAATTTCGGCAAAGCTCATCTTGAGCTTCACTCTAAGATTAGCGCCCCGCGAGCCTTGCCGACCGCCACGACCACCGCCGCCACCAAAGAAGGAGCCAAAGACATCTTCCCCGAAGATATCGCCAAAATTCTGGAAAATATCCTCCATGCGCATGCCGCCGCCACCGAAACCACCACCAGCTGCCCCCCCTACGCCAGCATGTCCGTAGCGATCATACCGTTCTTTCTTATCCGGCGTGCTCAGGACATCATAGGCCTCAGCCGCTTCTTTAAATTTTTCTTCGGCGGCTTTGTCGCCCGGATTTCGGTCCGGGTGAAACTGCATGGCAATCTTCCGATAGGATTTCTTAATCTCATCGGCACTTGCTCCTTTGCTCACTCCGAGCACCTCGTAATAATCTCTTTTGCTCATAAAATTTCCAGACCTAATCTGAATACAACTATTTTGACGCTGCAGCTTCGTTACCTCTGACTTTAGACAGAGACAAAATTGCAGTATTCCATTAATACTATTTCCCTACGACCACCTTTGCGTGTCGGATAATTTTATCATTCAAATAATAGCCGGGCACGACCACATCCACCACCTTTCCGGCCATTGCTTCGTCGCCGGTGGGTATCTCGGTAATTGCATCATGGATTTCGGGGTCAAAATCGGCACCATTGGCTTCCATCACCTTTAGTCCGCGGGCCTGCAAAGTATTTCTCAATTTGTTGAAAACAAGCTGGATACCTTCCTTGATTTGTGCTAAATCTTCTGAAGTCTCTAGGTTTTTCTCTGCCCGCTCGCTATCATCCAACACTTCTAATAAGGATTGAATAATATCCTTACCGGCAGTCTGAATCAACTCTAGGCGTTCTTTGCTTGTCCGGCGTTTGTAGTTTTCAAATTCGGCAGCTAGGCGAAGGTATTTGTCCTTAGCTTCAGCCAATTCTATTTGTAGTTTTTCGTCGGCATCAGCATCCACAGCATCTTCTAAGCCTTCGGTACCGGCAATATTCTCGTCCGTATTGAGGGCTGCGGCCAATTGCTCTTCAGTATATTGATTTTCCTGATTATTCGCTTCCATATTATCCTTCATATCCGTTTCTTGCGCGTTCACTGATTTACGTTTTTTAAACATCCAGCAAAGGTATCAACAAGAAGCCTGCCAGCGCGGTATTGAGGACAAAATGACAGAATACAAGCATTAAGACTTGATTTTTGCAGACGCCTAGTTGTGGTATTTTATCCAAAAAAAGCCATTAGGATCTAATTGAGTGTGCTGCCCTATGGGCAGTTATTCTTTTGCTCGTTGTATTATCCACAGGCTTACGCCTGCGGTAAATCAAATATTGTCCTACGGACAAATCAGTTGCAAAGATCCACTCTATACTATAGAAGTAACATAAACCCAAAATGATCAATAGGATTTAATTGAGTTGGACTTTAGAAGATATTTTGAAGTACCAAGGTTCCGTAAACCATTCTCAAGGTTCCGTAAACCATTCTCTTTGTATATTGGCTCTAGATAGTCCAAGTTCGATTGATTTGTAGGATTTCCTTTGCCCAATTTTACCAACTATTTTTTTCAATAATAGCTCAATACTGCAGCGGTTTTTACCCACCTCTTATCTAATGGCCGCCATTAGAAAAATGGGCTAACGACCTTTTGAGGGCAAACACTCTTTCATTCCAATTCATAGGCCGTTCCGTTATTCCGTAACCATGCTATTTCTTCCTGTATTGCTTTACCTTCGGCTCGCAAGGATATAATTCCGTCCTTGCGCGGAGGTACGACGAAGCCATCCAGTGCTATCTCCCCAAAATCCTAATAGCAAAGTGGACTAAGTTTATAGCATGTCCAAGCATACAGTTCCATCTGCGGTCCTATTTGACGCTAGTGCATTCAGGGAAAAATATGGTCAACCGCGCGATGCAGTGCGGGCTATGCTTTTGGCTTAGTAGCTTATCCAGCATCAATCTTTACGGAAGTCATGGTCAGGGAACCGGCAACCGGCTTATCATTGAATAGGCTCAGGGTGTCTTTATTTCCTTTCAGAGCGAGGGTATAAAGTAAGGGGAGGTAATGTTCCGGAGTGGGAATGGCTAATTGGAAGGCATTGCCTTGTTTTTGAAACTGAATAAGGCTATTGAAGTCGCCATCAAGGAGGAAATTTTTCATCTTAGTGCTTGCTTCTAAGGCCCAATCATGAGCATAAGACTCATGGAGCTTATCCCAGGCAACTAGGCGGAGATTGTGCACCATGTTTCCGCTGCCAACAATGAGCACCCCTTTTTCTCGCAGAGCAGTCAATTCTTGTGCAAGTTCAAAATGATAAGCCGCCGGTTGGGTGTAATCAATACTCATTTGGACGACTGGCACATCGGCCAATGGGTACATATGCTTTAGCACACTCCACGCTCCATGGTCAAGCCCCCATTGATCATCCAAGCCGACCTTACTTTTTTGCAACAACTTTTGGGTTGTCCTTGCTAGTTCCGGACTGCCCGGAGCGGGATACTGGACATCATAGAGTGCTTTGGGGAAGCCCCCAAAATCATGTATTGTTTTTGGATGTTGCATGGCGGTGACCAGGGTGCCTTTGGTCTCCCAATGAGCAGAAATACAAAGAATGGCTTGTGGCTTGGGTAGCATCGTTGCGACCTTTCTAAAGCCTCGTACAAACTCATTTTCTTCAATGGCATTCATGGGGCTGCCGTGCCCTAGAAAGAGCACCGGCATTTTGGGAGATGGCTGGAGTGCATCTGTAAATTGGCTAAAGGCAGTAGCATTCATAGTACGAGGAACAAGCGTGAATGATGCAAATAATGCAGCAAGGGATTTGAAAAATTGCGGGCGGGTCATGTCACTGCCTTACTTTATATTGCTGCTTGAAAAGATTACTTTATGTCCGCGCGCGTGCCGGATGTCATCGACAAAGATTAGCGGCAAAACCTATTGAAAGGTACTCCAAAAACGAACAAGGAAACACTAAAAAAAATCCCCTCCGGCGTGCCAAAATATCGGCAGGCTGAAAAGGGGGATCTTCAGGCCAATATACCCTGCATCGTTTAAGGTAAAAAGGCCAATAGGATTTAACAGGGTTGGACTTTGGAAGATTTTTTTAACTGGCAAAGTTCAGAGGACCCTCTTGAGTTAAATTCAGGTACCACGATTAATTCGAGTATTCATCACGGCTACACCTTTAGTACCTTTGCAGCAATCTTCACTACCGTCTATGTCCAAAAAGTATAGTATTATTGATGTGCGCACGCCTGCTGAGTTTATGGGTGGTCATGTAGCGGACAGCATTAATATCCCATTGCAAGAGCTCCCCAATCGGCTGGAGGAATTAAAGTCCCTCCCCCAACCCTTCGTTCTTTGCTGTGCTAGCGGCGGCAGAAGCGGTCAAGCCACTGCATACCTCCAAAGTTTAGGTTTGGACTGTACTAATGGTGGAAGTTGGCTGGATGTAAACAATAAATATAGAGATTAATCGATGTTCAGTTTTCTCAAAAGACTATTTGGCGGCGGGCCAAAAATTGACCTTAGAGCGCTGGTTCTTGATGGGGCGCAAATCATTGATGTGCGTTCACCCGGTGAATATCAATCCGGCCATATCAAAGGTTCGATCAACCTTCCCCTACCCAACCTGCAAAATTCGTTGGGTAAGCTTAAAAAAGATAAACCGGTGATCACTTGCTGCGCCTCCGGTATGCGGAGTGGAATGGCCAAGTCGCTGCTTCAGTCTAAAGGCTTCACCGAAGTATATAATGGTGGAGGCTGGGCGAGCCTGCAAAGCAAAATATCCTAAGTCATTTTAAAGAAAGCAGCGATCATTATGTGGCATCGACTCAGTACCGGATGGACCTTTAGGCGGGCGCTCTACCTCGTTATGGGCATTTTCCTTATTGCCTTTGCCGTGTCGGATCGCCAATGGTTTGGCATTGCCTTTGGCGCCTATTTTGCTGTGCAGGGTCTATTTGCCTTTGGTTGTGCCGGTGGCAATTGTTACGGCGGATCCTGTGATACGGACAATCGATATCGAAGGACGAAAAAATAACAAGACTCCCTTTGTGCTGTTTTTTTATACAGCGCCCGAAGCTTGCTTCTTTCGGACTTTTGACAGATTTCTTGTCGGGCTTGTGGATAAAGCATGGGCAGGACTTGGTACAATTTTCCGACCTTCGGAGGCCTAAGAATGGATACTGCTGCCATGAAGTTTTCTCACCTCCACAACCATACACAATTTTCCCTGCTAGACGGTGCTTCGTCAATCCCTCGTCTATTTGCAAAGGCACAAAAAGACCAAATGCCTGCTATGGCTATTACCGATCATGGCAATATGTTTGGCGTGTTTGAATTTGTAGCTCAGGCTTGGAAAAAGACTAAGGTGGTGGGGAAAACCGAAGAAGGTAAGGACATTCTGGAACCAGAAGTAAAACCGATAATTGGATGTGAATTTTACTTGGTTGAAAACCGACACAAACGAGAGTTTAAGAAAGCGGAAGGGGAAAAAGATAAGCGCTACCACCAACTCCTGCTGGCTAAGAACGAGATTGGCTATAAGAACCTAGTTAAGCTCTGTTCTTTGGGCTATATCGAAGGGATGTACAGTAAATACCCTCGAATAGACAAGGAACTTTTGTTGAAACACAATGAAGGGATCATTGCCACTACCTGCTGTATTGGCGCGGAGGTACCACAAGCCATCCTCTATCAGAACGAAGAAAAAGCCGAAGCACTATTTAAGTGGTGGCACGAACTATTTGGCGACGACTACTATGTAGAGATCCAGCGGCATGATATGCTGGAACAAGAAAAGGTGAACAAGGTGCTTCTTGGATTTGCCCGAAAGTATAATGTACCCATTATCGCCTCCAACGATTCCCACTATGTAGATGTTGAGGACTATAATGCTCACGACATTTTGCTTTGCATCAATACAGGTGAGAAACAAAGCACTCCGGGCATGGACGACTTTAGCGATGATGATGAAAATCGTCCCCGCAATACCCGCTTCAAATTTCACAATGATCAGTTCTTCTTCAAAACCACAGAAGAAATGAGTCGATTGTTTGCCGACATTCCGGAAGCCATTGAAAACACAGGCTTGATCGTCGAAAAAGTGAAGCCGTTGAAACTGGAACGGGACATCTTACTACCCTACTATAAAGTGCCGGATCAGTACAACGACGACATGGACGCCTACTTGGAACAGCTCACATGGGAAGGTGCTCGGAAACGCTATGGTGATGCACTTAGCCCTGAAGCGGAAGAGCGGATTCGATTTGAATTGTTCACGATTAAGACGATGGGATTTTCCGGATACTTCCTCATTGTGCAGGATTTCATCAACTACGGGAAAGGCAATGGCGTATTTGTAGGGCCAGGGCGGGGTTCAGCCGCAGGAAGTGTAGTAGCTTATTGCATTGGTATCACCAATATTGACCCCATCAAGTACAAACTGCTTTTTGAACGTTTCCTGAATCCGGAACGGAAGAGTATGCCGGATATTGATACCGACTTTGACGATGCGGGGCGCCAAAGAGTGATCGACTATGTGGTGGACAAATATGGGAAGCTACAAGTAGCTCAAATAGTGACCTATGGCACGATGGCAGCCAAAAGCAGTATTAAAGATGTGGCTCGGGTAATGGATCTGCCGCTTTCCGAAGCCAATATGCTGGCCAAATTCGTATCGGACAAGCCCGGCACCAAGTTGGGACGCACGTTACATGCGCCCTTAACAGGAGACGATAGCCTTGAAAAGAAAGACGGATATAGCCCCGAAGATCTTGAAGGTGCAAAACGATTACAAGAAATCTATAAGGAAGAGGACACGCTCCAATCGATCATTCTACATGAAGCTGAGAAATTAGAAGGCTCTATTCGCAACACCGGTATCCATGCTTCGGCAATTATCATTGCCCCAAGCGACCTTACAGAGATGCTCCCCATCTCTACCGCAAAAGACTCAGACCTTCTGGTCACCCAATTCGAAGGGAGTATTATTGAGTCCGCCGGTGCTTTGAAAATGGACTTCCTTGGTTTAAAAACCTTGACTATTCTTAAAGACGCACTAGACCTTATCCAGCGCAACCATAAAATAGCCATTGACCTGAATGACCTCCCGTTGGATGACCTCCTCACGTACCAACTTTATCAAAACGGGGATACCAATGGCACTTTTCAATTTGAGTCGCCGGGAATGCAGAAATATCTGCGCGAATTGAAACCCACAGTGTTTGAAGACCTCGTAGCGATGAATGCACTGTATCGTCCGGGACCCATGGCCTATATCCCACAATTCATCAAGCGGAAACATGGGGAGGAACCGATCAGCTATGACCTGCCGGACATGGAGGAATACTTAACGGAAACATACGGAGTAACCGTCTATCAAGAACAAGTAATGCTCCTCTCGCAGAAACTTGCCGGTTTTTCCAAAGGTCAAGCGGACATCCTACGGAAGGCCATGGGGAAGAAACAAAAAGCGGTACTGGATGAGATGAAGGGCAAATTTGTAGCTGGTGCAGTTGCTAAAGGTCATCCCGAAAAAACTCTGGATAAAATCTGGACAGACTGGGAGGCTTTTGCACAATATGCCTTCAACAAATCACACTCGGTTTGCTATGCCTTTGTTGCTTATCAAACGGCCTATCTAAAGGCGCATTACCCTGGGGAATACATGGCAGCGGTCCTCAATAACCAAGGCAATATTGAAAAGATCAAATTCCACATGGAAGAATGCCGACGGATGGGCATGAAAGTACTTGGTCCGGACGTGAACGAGAGCTTGAAGGGTTTTTCAGTAAATAAGGAAGGGGTGATCCGCTTTGGCTTGAATGCAATAAAAGGTGTTGGGGAGGCTGCTGTCGAAAGCATCGTTGAAGAGCGAGAAAAAAATGGAGTATTCAAAAGTGTTTTTGAATTTATCCAACGGATAAATCAACGGGCTACCAACAAAAAGTCATTAGAAGCGCTAGTCTATGCAGGAGCCTTTGATAGTTTTAAAGAACTGCACCGAGCACAATATTTCTATACGCCCACATTGGACCCAATCAGCGGCTTGGAGCGTCTCACCCGCTTCAGTTCTCAGGTACATGCCGCATCAGCGATGACGGCCAACAGCCTTTTTGGTGCTACAACCTTGCCGGAGATCAAACCGCCTGATATCCCTAAGTGCGAACCCTGGTCACTTTCTGAACTATTAGAGAAGGAAAAAGAAGTGGTTGGCATTTACCTTTCCGCACACCCCTTGGATGGATTTAAATTTGAAATGAACCACTATGGCTTCTTGCCAATTGCAGTGCTTGAAGCAGAAATTTACAGGCATACCGGCAAATCAGTACGCATTGCAGGTTTTGTCAGTGATGCCGTGCATGGTGTTACCAAAAAAGGAAGCAAGTTTGGCAAGTTTGTCCTAAATGACTATACGGGACAAAAGGAAATCCTGCTCTGGGAAAACAACTACGTAAACTGGGGGAAGTATTTGGACAATGGACAGAAATTGGTAGTACAGGGCAGCTACCGACCTCATAAATATCGCAGTACCGAGTTAGAATTTCAAATTCAAAGCATTACCCTGCTCTCTTCTACCCGCGCTAGTTTGACTAAAAAGGTGAATATTGGCATTTCGGCAGAAGCAATTGATGAAGACTTTGTTGCCTTCTTCGTAGAAAATGTAAAAAGCAACCCCGGCAGTACCGAACTCTGCTTTCATATCCTAGACGAAGAGGTAGGCGAATTGAAACTGCGGACAAATGGAACAAAATTCAACCCCGACGATGCTTTTATACAATACATTGAAGAACATGCCGACATCCGTTTTGGCATTGAATCCGCATAACTGAAAGAACAAAAAGGCAAACAGAAAGGCTCTATCCAGCCATAGTGGCTCCAAAGTCTGACAAAATTAACTTTGGAACAATCTTTGAAAACACAAACATCAACCAATAAAACAAACAAACATGGCAGCAGTATTCACCGATGCAAACTTTGAAACAGAAGTAATCAACTCTGACAAGCTCACCGTAGTAGATTTCTGGGCTCCTTGGTGCGGCCCTTGTATCGCCCTCGGCCCAACAATTGACGCATTGGCAACCGAATATGCCGGGCAAGTAAATGTGGGCAAGGTGAACGTGGATGAAAATCCCAACCTAAGTGTTAATTACGGTATCACCTCTATCCCTTGTGTCCTTTTCATCAAGAACGGCCAGATTGTGGACAAGCAAGTGGGCGCGGCTCCAAAGTCAGCTTTTGACAAAAAAGTAAAAGCACATCTTTAATCCGACTCAGTTTTTCAATTGAAATTTAGCTCTGTTGAACAGACAAGCCTGATCCGAGTATGTGAAAAAAGCTTTGGCACAGTTGAAGAAGGAAAGAGTATTACAATAAGCAAGTAAATCACAGCGAAACAGGAGTTAAAGCCAGCCCGTTGGGCGGGCTTTTTCATGCTAACTCACCCGCGTCAAGCAACGACAAACCATCTCCATTGCCTCATCTATTGTTTCCTTACGGGTTCTAAATGCAAGAATTGCTATCCGAATCACAAATCGATTGTTGATGATGGACGAACTCAAAAACACGGCACCGTCCTGATGAATCTCCTCCATTAATTGTTTGTTCTTTTCGTCAACATCGTTTGAGAAAGGATACCAAAAATAACTAACGGACAAGTCGGGCTCCGGGCCAACACAGAAGCCTTGCTCCAATAGTCGGGCACGAAAGTATTGAAGGAGCAATAATTTTTCTTCAAGACAAGCCTGGAATGGCGCGATACCATGTAGCTGAAGCGGAAGCCATACCCTAAGCCCTCGGAAGTGCTTAGTCAACTCCGGTGACAGATTTGCCGGACTTTTCAGCAGTTCCTCATTTTGTCCATCCTGCATGTAGTTGGCAGTATAATAATGGGAGTGTAGCACGGCATTTCGATCTTTCACTAAAACAGCGCCAACACCATAGGGTAAAAACAGGCCTTTATGTGGATCCACAATCAGGGAATCTGCCCGCTGAATACCTGCAAACAATGCCTTCTTGGCAGTAAGAATAAAGAAACCGCCGTAGGCAGCATCTACATGAAACCATAAGCTTTGAGCGGCTGCAATGTCAGCTATTTCATTGAGGGGATCAATGGCTCCAGTGTCCGTAGTCCCCGCTGTAGCCACGATCAAGAATGGCTGTAGCCCTGCTGCCTTGTCCAGTTCAACCAAGGTATTTAAAGCCTCGGCTTGCATCCTATGTTCGGAATCCATGGGCACATGACGAATCTGTACATCTTCAAGCCCAATAATTCGTAGTGCTTTTTGTGTTGAATGATGTACCTGATCACTCAGATAAACAACGGAGTTGGGAATACGTTCGTTCTTTATCTGGTGCTTATCCCGAGCTGCTGTAAGTGCGATTATTGTGGAGATGGACCCGCCTGAAGACAAAGCCCCAACAGCCGATTCAGGAAATCCAAAAACGGATTTTATCCAATTGATCACTTCATTTTCGATAGTTGCCGCACCAGGAGAAGCATAGTAGGCACTAGAAAACGGATTGGTAACGGCCACCAGAAAATCGGCCAAAGCGGCTGTAAAAACTCCCCCGCCGGGTATATAACCCAAGTGCTTTGGAGAGGCAGCATTAATGCCGTTCTCCACTACTTCTTTTTGGTAAAGTTGTAGGGCAGCTTCAAGTGAAATTGGCTCCTTGCCAATTGCTAATCCGCGTACTGCTTTTTGTGCAAAACCATTTGTAGTGGCTAAAGAGGAGATAAACGCATCGGCATAGGTGGCTGATTGTTTGAGCAAATCAGATCGATCTTCCTGTGACAAATCCAAGAGACTACTCGTAGCACTTGTTTGCTCAATCTGTGTCAGCAATACTTCAATATCTTGCTTCAAATTTGGTTCCCTCATTTTGTCCACTTAGTCGATTTCAGTTCTGGAGGTGATTGCGATCCGATTCCATGCATTAATGGCCACCACAGCCATGATCACAGCTGCCAATTCTTGGTCGGATAGTTGCTTTCTTGCCGCCTCGTAAACTGCATCCGGAACGTGACTATCTGCAATAAGCGTCATCGACTCTGTGAGCGCGAGCACCGCACGTTCTTTCTCCGTGAAAAGATCCGTCTCCCGCCATGCATCCAATAAGAATAAGCGTTGAGCTGTCTCTCCTTCCTTCATAGCATCACGAACATGCATGTTGATACAATAGGCACAGCCATTGATTTGCGATGCTCGAGTCTTAATCAACTCAAAGAGCTTTTTATCCAGGCCACTGCCTGCCAAGTAATGCTCCAAGCCCAGCATTGCTTCAAAAGCTTTGGGCGCGGCTTGTGCAAGGTTGAATCTGTTTTTCATTTGGGTAGTAAATCTACAGCCTTGTACCTTGGATGTAAATTCTTTCGTTCAACCCAAGTATTGCAACTGTCTATTTGCTGGAAAATCTGGAGTTAATTAGGTAACGATTGTTGTTCTAGCGGGACAAAAGTTGCGTTTACTACATTTACAACCTCACACCTTCTTTATGATTAAAGACATACTGAACGACAAGCCAACGAAAGTATTCGTAGCACTAACAGCATTTTTTGTAGCGAATGCATTGATTGCTGAATGTATTGGCACGAAGCTATTTTCCTTGGAGCAAACCTTGGGCATTTCTCCGCATCCTTTCTCACTTTTTGGTCAAGATGGGCTGACGTATGTGCTTACATGTGGCGTCTTGTTATGGCCATTGGAATTTGTCCTGACGGATATCGTGAATGAATTCTATGGGCCAAAGGCAGTCCGTCGGATTTCATATATAGCTGTCGCATTAATTGGCTATGCTTTTGTGATGTTCTATTTGGCGATTCACGTGCCAGCAGACAGCTCCTTTTGGGTTGGCTCACAAAGGGAGGAAGGTGTACCGGATATGCAAGCCGCCTTCAATTCAATATTCGGGCAGGGTATGTGGATTATCCTGGGTAGCCTTACGGCATTTTTGGTTAGTCAGTTGGTTGACGTTTATGTCTTTCAAAAAATCAAGAAAAAAACGGGCGAACGAAAGGTATGGCTACGGGCAACGGGCAGTACGCTTGTCTCTCAGCTATTTGATTCTTTTGTCGTCTTAGCGATTGCCTTTGGCCTAGGCCGCGACTGGAGCTGGCAACGGGTGCTGGCGATTGGCCTTGTAAACTATAGCTATAAGGCTAGTATGGCGATCCTGCTAACACCTGTAATCTATCTTGTAGAAAACCGGCTTGCCGGCTACTTTGGCAAAGAAATGACCGACAAAATGAAGCACTCCGCCATGAATCATGACTGAGTGTTTCTATCCAAGAATTTTGTAGCGAACGTTTCGCTGCAAAATTCAGGATTACTTGTCTTTACCGCTCAGCCGATAGCCAACAGAGAGTTGAATTGAAGGCGTCTTAAACAAATCCTTAGAAATTTGCTTTGCTCCTTGGGTTTTTGCGTTATCCCAGAATGTCTGTGTCGCTCTAAGGTCAAAATACACATTGGGTGTGAAGTTGAACCCTGCACCAAGGACATAGCCTGTCCCAAAACGGGATCCAAAATCCTCCATTTTCACAATAGGATGATCATCGGTCACGAAAGGAGATTTTACAGGGCTGATCGGACGATATTCGGTATGTACTTGTGCGTCATTTCTGAAATTAGTCACCTCAGTAGCTTTGATCGGTGTGCTATATACCAAGTTCAAACCAGCCTGTGCAAAAAACCGCCCCCAGCAATAACGTAGGGCTATAGGCAATTGAAACGACTGTATGACTTCATAATTAAAATAGTGATCCACATGCTCTTGTTTCCAGCTATAATAATCGTAAGGAACTCCGCGCAACTCGGACAAGGTAACGGAGCCTTCAGTCACGTTGGAATAATCATCGCGAACGGTGCTACCCGTGTTGAATTGGTATAGGTACTTCAACTCGGTGAGTAGGCTCCACCATTCATTGATGGCAACCAATGAGGTGAGACCCACTTGAAACCCACCTAATGAATTTGGTGTGAAGAAACTTCCGTTTATCCCCATCATGATCCCGGGGAAAATCTGGATTGAGGACAAGTCGTACTTAATCTTATCCAAGCGTTCTTGCATTTTTTCAGCATCCCAGAGTTTCATTTGGAAACCCGATCCTTTATTTGTTTTTACATGAGCTAAGTTTGCGTCCGTAGCGTTTTCGGTGTTTGCCTGTGGTGAAATACGTTGTTCCTCTTTACTCGCTACCTGCACCTTTGCGGCTGCGAATGTTTTATTGGCAGTAGTTGCATTTTTTTGCTTCGCTAAGGATATTGGAGCAAGGTCTTGCTTCGTTTGAGCTGAATTTCCGACAGTGGTTGTAGTGGCAGTATGCGGTACAAAGCGAGCAACGACCATCTGAGACAAGGGCACAGTATCTACCTTATAATTCACAGAACGCGTACTTGCATCGAGTTCCCGACGGGAGTTGATGCGTAATCGTGCAATAGTATCATAGACAAATTTCCCCTTGATGCCTTGTCCAATACCGGCACTACCAGATGCTGCCACGACTGGTACTTGGTTTGTATTTGCAGGAGCTTCACTACGATTACTCTGAAGCGTTCCAATTAAAGATGTTGCCTGATTGTGCTTGTTTTTTGCTGCACTCGGCTGTATATTCTTATTGATCAATAGACCTTCCTTTTGGTTTGCCGTATTGGGCTCTTGAGCACTTGCTATAATTTCCTGATTTGCGCTAGATGTATTAGCGTTGTTACTGCTTCCGGAATTCCCTGCATTCAAGCTGCTGCTAGTGGGCGTAGCGTAAGAATTGTTCTTAATAGCTGTGGGCACAAACCGATTCCGTTTATTTGATTTGGTAATAAACTGCTGCGCTGATGAGGCTGATGAACTAGTCGTTGTTGTGGAAGTTGCAGCCGGTATGCTTTCGGGCTGCATGAATGGTGTATTTTTTGCTGATTCAGCTATTGGATTTGGTTGATTGGCTTGTAGGGCTGGACTGTTTAGGCTTTTGGATCGTGAAGAAGTAGGGTTACTCACCGTAGTCGGCGCATTGGTAGCTTCCTGACCGAGGGCTACTGCTGCTATTGGCTGAGTGGGTTGGCGTAGGTACATATACCCGCCGATGCTTGCAGAAGAAAGCAAGAGTAACACGCCGAGGTAGCCAAAGAATCTGCGCCAGTTATAGCCTGCAGCTGCCTTTGGCATTTCCTTATCTAGTAACTCTCGCATGGCCAACCAAGCACCTGGCCGCTCCCGCTCTTCGCCGTCGGCAAGACGTTGACGCATGTAATCGTCTATGTGAACAAAATTCTTATCCATAATAAAGGACAATTTTTTTAATTATTGTACTTGATACCTAATTTTTCAATTTTCTCTTTTAGTTGTTTTCTTGCCTCGCTAAGGTGCCATTTGGAAGTCCCTTCTGAGATTCCCAACATTTTTCCTATCTCTTTATGCGAGAAGCCATCCATTACCGACATATTAAACACTACCCTAGCTGATTCCGGCAGACTTTGCACAAGTTCCAATAATTGGTTGTAGTGTAACCTATCTGCATGATCCCGATCTATATATTCATCCCGCTCCACAAAAACCATATGCTCCTTGTAGCGGCTGTTTTGCTTCACATAATCACTAACGCAATGAAACATCAACTTCCGGAGCCAACCTTCGAACGAGCCTTTAAAATCATATTGTCCAATTCGTTTAAACGCTCTTAAAAATCCATTGTTCAATACCTCTTCAGCCTGTTCCTCATGGTCAATATATCGACATACCAAGA
>JAFDYA010000067.1 GCA_018267675.1 Bacteroidota bacterium | reverse complement strand
TTCAATACATGATATTGTTATTGGTACTGAAGCTATGAGAGGTGTTTCAAATTTAACAAAAAAGAATGTAATTTTGGGTGATAGTGCTGCATTTTCACAAAAAAGTGGTAGTTATAACATTGCTATAGGGTCAAATACTCAATTTTCAAACGTTACAGGTAGTAACCAACTTAATATAGGTAACTGGATATTCGGCGATAATGGCAAGATAGGTTTAGGAAAAGCCATTCCCGCTGCTCGTCTTCATGTAATAAACGTAGCTTCAGATCTTACTCCAGCAATCATTGAAGGCTGTGGCAACTATGCTAATAATGCCGCAGCAGTAACAGCAGGCTTGCCGATAGGTGCACTTTATCGTAATGGAGATGTATTGATGATAGTGCATTAATTTAAATTAAGAATTCGCAAACTATAATTATTGATTAATGAGTTACAACCACGTTATTTTGGGAGTATCCATTTTAGTTTTATCTGCAAGACAGCTCTTCGCCCAAACCAAAATCAAAGACGGCACCGTTATCGGTAGCTCCAGTCTGCTAAACACTAACGCTATACTAGAGTTAGAAAGTAATAACAAAGGCTTTTTACTACCGCGTGTGGCTTTAGATAGTACCCTTTTAGCGACTCCACTGTCTGCAAATGTTGCTGGTATGACGGTTTACAATACTGCCACTGCTCACGATGTAACTCCGGGTTATTATTATAATGATGGTTCCCAATGGGTAAGATTACCAAGTCCTGAACCTTGGTACAGTACAGTAACACATACCGGAGCTAAAAAAAATTCGGATAGCGTGTACATTATGGGCAAAGTGGGGGTAGGCTACACTGATCCAAAATATACTCTCAATGTCAACGGCGAAATTGTGGGCAAGCGAGGCATGTTCAGCCCTACTGTAAATGGCGGTCAGAGCATTGCTATTGGCCCACATGCATTAGACTCAATGGTAGGCGATGGCGGTTATGGACAGATTGCGATTGGAGCCTATGCACTCAATAAAATTAATAATCCTTATAATGCTAATATTGGAATTGGTAATGGCGCATTAGGGTCTATTGAAAATTCAAACTCTAACATTGCAATCGGAGGTAGTACAATGGGTAACTTTAAGTCTGGCTCGGCGAATATTGTCATGGGATTTGGCTATAATATAGACACTGGTTCCAGTAATATCTTGTTGGGTGGCTTAGGTACGAGTGGAGTTAATACCTATCATGTTGGGTCGAGTAATATTCTTTTAGGTAATGTTAGAACTTATTCTAGACTTATAAATAACCACTTAAATATTGGTGGTTTAATTACAGCTGATGGTATTGGAAATTACACTAACATACTGAACCCTATTGTAAACGGAAAAGTAGGAATTAGATTACCAGCAATGGCAGATAATGCCAACAGTACTTTACAGGTCAATGGAAGTTTTAGCCTACCCATTATTTCAGTTACTGCAAATTGCACACTTACAGACACTAATTATAAACTCGTTGTTCGCACAACTGGCACTTCAGATATAACAGTTACCTTACCTGACCCAACAACCTGTGCTGGCAGAATGTATGTAGTACAATATATGAATGGTGCTGGTGGAGGTGTCAAATTTTCCCGCGCGATAGAAATCGGTTTAGATACAACCATTGCTGCGAATAGCCAATGCTTAACCGGCAGTACTACTGGAACAAATTTTATTGGCGGCAGTGGTATTACACTTCAAAGTGATGGTACTACCTGGACAGGAATTACTCAAAAATATATTTATTTTAAATATTTACTATGAAAAGACTAATAAATTTTTCAATTGCAGCTACAGTGATGTTCTGCCTCAATCTTGATGCATCTGCCCAAGCTGTAGGCTCGCTGACCACCTACGGCGGCAGTGGAAGCACAGTTAGTATTGCATCCAGCGGCACCCAAGCCGAAGCTTCTGAGACACTAATGCTCGGACCGGGCACTTACACAATCAACGGTACCTGGGAGATTTATTCCAAGTATGTTTGGATTTCTTCCAATGCCATTATCACCGGAAGTGGGGTGATGAAGTTTTATAATCCATCAGTAGCTGGTGGTGCCAGTTCGCCAACATATATTGATGGAAATGGTTCGCGGATAGGTGTAGATATTGAGGTGGACAATCCCTCTAATTTGCATGTGGCTAACATGACTACTTCTACCTTCACCGGGGATCTTGCCGGATCAGCAAATCTTTCCTTTGACAGTGCATTCATCTTTGCGGTGGATAATGGCGATGTAATCTTGGGTAGCGGCTACAACGATGCTAGTTCTACCTACCTTACTTTTAGTAATACCAGCTCCACAGTATATGATTTCCGCTTGTATAATAATGCTACTTTAGTCAATTATCGTCCAAGCCGGATGATTGTCACCAGCAACAATAAAAATGCTTGGGTGAAGCATGAAGATTACAAAGGCAGCTTTATAGCCCCAGTGGGTATTGCCGAGGGAGACTATACTCCCGCAGATGTTAACCGAGATGATACCGGTTTTATTAGTTTAAATGTATTGAACTACGCAGCAAGTACTTCGGTGGAAAAGACCGGATCTGTGGGCAACGGAATGAATAGAACCTGGACTATCTTTGGCTACCCAACCACTTTGCCACTTGACGGAGGGGTTACCATTACACTGCAGCATAATGATACGAGTAATCAAAGTAATTTTAGCAGTTCTTCCTATTTTATTACCCAATGGAGTGCCACTACACCCAATACCACAGGGGATAAAACAACAAGTATCACCGCATGGCAAAGCAATAATATGATGAGCGGGGCGACTGGCGACTTGAGTACAACAGGAACCATCTCGGGATCATCAAAAATGAGCCGTCACTATGCAAGTTTAGCTTGGAGCGGCGTACTTGAAGAGGCATTTTTCAGCAAGTCCAACAATCAAGTAACTACTTTGCCAGTGCAACTACTAAATTTCTCCGCCAAGGCTAAAGAATGTACCGTTCTCCTCAATTGGCGTACTGCGGTGGAGCTTGGTTTTTCAAATTTTGAATTGCAACGAAGTGCAGATGGCGTTTCATTTAGTACAATTGCTACTGTCGCTGCTAAAGGCAATAATAGTTCCTATTCTTTTGTGGATCAAACTCCGGAGAAAGGCAACAACTATTATCGACTGAAAGTAGTGGATAGAGACAATTCCTTCACCTATAGCTCAATTAAAATGGCCAATAGTTCTTGTACACTTTCCGGTATTTCCATTTATCCTAACCCAACCAACAGTTCTGTATTTGTTAGCGGCTTGAATGGTGAAGAATCAATTAGGGTATATGATATGGTTGGGAAGTTATTAATAGAACATTCACCTCATGGAAACGCAGCAACCCAGTTGAATTTGAGTAGCTATGCTGCCGGTATTTACCATATACTTGTTTTGGGAAAAGACGGTATCATAAATACATTCAAAGTGGAGAAAAAATAGCCTTTATTCAGAGGTTATGTTTATAGGCGAATTGCAGCAATGCAGTTCGCTTTTTATTTACGCTATGGCCGTTTCATAGCAAATCCAAAAAAAAATGTCAAAGGATTAATCCCAAAGACTCCAAAGCTGACTACTTTATCCGGGTAGTATAAATGAAACTATCTAAAGATCCAGAGAAGCTTCTTTCAGTCAAGTTGCTTTAAAATGAATTTTGCAATTTACTTTTACACTTTCTTAGACCTAGGTTTCACTATATCGAGCCTTGTTTGTGTTATGCAGAAAATGCTTCCCTTTACGACAATTTTTGAACGTTCGATAGTGCTCGGAGCATTGGGATTGTTTTTTAGTTTTTTTTCAGGATACCGCAATTGTTTCATTCTTTCTAACTGATAAAATGCCGACTCAGTATTACTTGTTCCTTTCGCTCGCACTATTTTGCATTGGCATCATGGGCACCCTAATGCGCCGCAACGCCATTATCATTTTTATGTGCATCGAGCTAATGCTCAATGCGGTCAATTTGCTTCTTGTGGCCTTTTCCAAGATGTACAATAATTCCGACGCACAGATCATGGTCTTCTTTATCATGGTAGTTGCTGCCGCTGAAGTAGCCGTAGGGCTGGCCATTATCGTGATGATGTACCGCAAAGTGCACAGCGTGGACGTGAATATCTTAAACCGGTTAAAACATTAAAAATCAGGGATGCTTCAGTATATCTATCTTGTTCCTCTTTTCCCGCTTATTGGTTTCTTAATCAATGGCCTTGGTTGGAAATCCTTGCCCCATAAGGCAGGCGGCATCATTGCTTCGCTGGCTATTCTAGCCTCGTTTGTTGTGTCTTTCCTTGTATTCTTAGAAGTAAAGGCAGGAGCGCAGTCAGTCGTTTCACTTTTTCCGTTTATTCAGACGGGGTCCCTGAACATTCAGTTTGCCTTCCAGGTGGATGCGCTTTCTAGCTTATTTCTTTTGATTATTACAGGGGTAGGTTTTTTGATCCACATCTATTCCGCAGGTTATATGGCACATGACGAAGGGGTGGTAAAATACTTTGCCTACCTCAATTTGTTCGTGTTTTCCATGCTCTTGTTGGTGCTCGGTGCCAGCTATCCCATCATGTATATGGGTTGGGAAGGCGTAGGGCTTTGTTCCTATTTACTCATTGGCTTTTGGTATAAAAATCGGGATTTTGCCAGTGCCGGCAAGAAGGCATTTGTCATGAATCGGATTGGCGATTTGGGCTTTTTGGTAGGGATGTTGCTTATCCTTTTTAATTACGGAACACTTAGTTATCAGCAGTTTTTCCCGCAGCTTGGGACGGCCGCGGATTTAGGCTCCACCGACCTGAAAAATTGGATTGGAATTTGCTTCCTCATTGGCGCAACAGGTAAAAGTGCACAATTGCCTTTGTTTACTTGGTTACCGGATGCGATGGCCGGTCCAACTCCCGTCAGTGCTTTGATCCATGCCGCAACAATGGTTACCGCTGGTGTGTACATGATTGCCCGTAGTCATCTTCTCTATGATTTAGCTCCAGTTGCTGCTGAGTTGGTTGCGTACATTGGTTTGGCTACAGCTCTGGTTACCGCTACTATTGCCTGTCGGCAATATGATATCAAAAAGGTATTGGCCTACTCCACCGTGAGCCAATTGGGCTTTATGTTTATTGCGCTCGGCTGTGGTTCCTACACCACTGCGGTGTTCCATGTAATGACACATGCTTTCTTCAAAGCTTTGCTGTTCTTAGGTTCGGGCTCGGTAATCCATGCCATGAGCGGGGAACAAGACATCCGGAAGATGGGAGGCTTGGGTAGTAAAATGCGGATCACGCAAATCACCTTCCTTATTGCTTGTTTGGCCATTGCCGGTATTCCAGGCTTTTCGGGATTCTTTAGTAAAGATGAAATCTTGACTGCAGCTTTTGCTCATAATCCCGTGTTGTATTACGGCGCTTTATTGGCGGCCTTGATGACGGCTTTCTACATGTTCCGCTTGTACACACTCACCTTTACCGGGACATTCCGAGGTACAGAAGAGCAAGCCCATCATGTGCATGAAAGCCCTTCGTCCATGACCATTCCGTTAATGGTTTTAGCTGTGCTTTCCATTGTAGGTGGGTATATTGGCTTGCCCGCTGTACTTAGCGAACACAATACTATTCGTGATTTCCTTGGTTTGAACGGTGCAGTATTGAATAGCAAAGAAATTATGGAACATGTAGAGGCTTTGGGGCATAGTAAAGAATGGGTACTCATCGCAGTTTCGGTAGTAGTTGCTTTGGTGGGCACTATTGCCGGCATAGCCTTGCATCGTCGTCCTGATTTCCGAACAAACAAAGGATTGGCCTTGATATTGGAGCGGAAGTGGTATTTTGATGAATTGTATGATGCGGTTGTCGTCAAGCCCCTGAATGCCTTTGGTAATATTTTAGACCGATATGCCGATCGAAAGGGCATTGATGGTACGGTGAATGGGGTAGGTAGGTTTGTCCGCTGGGGTGCTGACCGGATACGGTTGGTGCAGAGTGGGCAGGTAGGCTATTATTTATTTATAATGGTTCTTGGCATCACCGCGTTGATGGCCGTTGGTTTTTTTATTCATTCCTGAAAATAGGGTTTTAGCGATATAATTTTCATGCTTCTTCTATCTCTTTTACTACCGTTTGTTTTTGGCTTATTGTGCTTTATTATTAAGCCGGCCGCTAAATATTTAGCACTTTTTTCAGCGGCGGCACTCACAGGCATTGGTATTTCACTTGCTTTTTCCTCGCATGCTGCTCCGATAAGTTTTGCCTTCCCTTGGATTCCTGCATTGGGTGCAACATTTAGCTTGCTCGGTGATACACTTAGTACGATTTTAATTGCGCTGAGTGGGATCGTGTTTTTAGTGGTGATGTTGATGCAGCAGAATAAAGAAGTGGAGCATGCTTCGTCGTTCTATGGCTTGCTCTTGTTGAGTATCGCAGGTATTAACGGGGTGTTTTTGGCTGCCGATGGCCTATTGTTTTATTTCTTTTGGGAGCTGGCGCTAATTCCAATATACTTCTTGTGCTCCCAGTGGGGTGGTGATCGGCGGATTGCCATCACCTTCAAGTTCTTTGTGTACACCTTTGTCGGTTCCCTGATGATGTTGGCTGCCTTGATTTATTTACATAGCCAAACGGCAGACAATAGCTATGCCTGGGCGGATTTGATGGCAGTAGCGCAACACATGCCTTTCCAATTGCAGCTCATGTTGTTTGGGATGATGTTTGTGGCTTTTGCTATCAAAATGCCAATGTTCCCCTTTCATACTTGGCAGCCGGATACTTATGAAGTGGCCCCAATGCCGGCCACCATTATCCTTTCTGCCCTGATGGTGAAGATGGGCTTGTATGGCGTGCTTCGTTGGGTAATTCCGTTCTTTCCGGATGCGATCGCACATTTCAGTCATTTGATCATTACCCTTTCGGTAATCGGTATTGTATATGCCTCTATCATAGCCTTAGTTCAGACCGACCTTAAGCGCTTGGTGGCCTATTCCTCCATCGCACACATGGGGCTGATGATTGCTGCTGCATTTTCGCTACAAAGTGCCGATGCGGTACATGCTGGCTACAATACCGCTAGTCAAGGCATTATCATGCAAATGTTTAACCACGGTATTAATATTACCGGTATGTGGGTTATCGTACAGATGATAGAGCAACGTTATGGCACGCGAGATATGGCCAAGCTTGGCGGTATGTCCAGTGCGGCACCTTGGATGACAGTCGCCTTGGTGATTGTGGCCTTTGCTAATATTGCACTTCCTTTGACAAACGGTTTTGTTGGAGAATTTTTATTGTTTAATGGAATTTTCCAGAGTGCATCGCCCTACAATATCCTGTTTATGGTGGTAGCCGGTACCGGTGTGATTTTGGGCGCAGCTTATACCCTAAGAATGGTTCAAAAGGTGGCTTATGGCGAAAGCGTAATCGGGGATCGGAACGTAGATATTAGTATCAACGAAGGATGGTCATTGGCCATTGTGATTACAATAATTTTGTTTCTTGGTATATACCCTCAGGCCCTCTTGAATCTACTTAACGGCTAGATATCCATCAGTGTTTTTATTTTTTAGTATTTATTTTTTAATAAGACAGACAAAGGCGTCCAGCCAAATTTTTCATCCATGTATTCTCTTATAGCAACGATAGTCTGCGGCGTCATCATGATGGCTGTAGCTGCATTTTTACAAGAAAAGAAAGGCGTGGCCACTTTGGCGGCATTATTACTTCTGGTGCTTACCGG
>JAFDYA010000066.1 GCA_018267675.1 Bacteroidota bacterium | reverse complement strand
AGAGTCTGTTTGAGATCGGAAGCCACACTGGGGTCGTTAAGAAGAACGCCCAAGGCATTGTCTTTTTTATTGAGCTGTGCTGTTGCCTGTTTCGTATTGTCCACTACAGCTTGCAATTCAGAGACTGTTCTGTTGAGCTTTTTAAAGATCATAGTGTCCGTAACTAGGCTATTTGCGAAATTTCCTTTTTGATTCAGTTTGTTGGAAAAAGCTACCAGATTAGTTGTAACGATTTGCGCATTCTGAGCGGCAGTTTGTAAGGATATTAGGGTGGCGCGTAGGGAATTGGCCAAGTCATCTTGTGCCAGGAGTTGTCCTAAAGAACCTTTCCCATCGAGAAGGTTTTGGCTCAATGAATTCACATTTGCTGTAATGCCAACTAAATTCCGATTATTAATCTGAAGGGTGTCCAGCATGCCATCGGTGGTGGTCAACGATTCTACATTGAGTGTGTCGCCATCATTCACGACTGGAGCTGGTGCGCCGCCACCATACAACACGATGATCCTATTACCAATTAGCCCATCAGAACCGACCTTGGCAAAGGAATTTTTGTGAATGTAGGGGCGGATGCTTTCCTCAACATTGAGTTCAACAACAACGGTTGCCTTTGGGGTAAAATCTACCGACCGAACAGTACCGACCTTTACTCCGGAAAACCAAATATTATTTCCCTTTTGGATCCCGCTTACGTCCTTGAATTCAGCATTCAATAGGAAAGTGGAAGCAAATGTTTTTTTCTGTCCACCAAGGGTGAAAATGCCGATTGCTAAAATGGCAATGCCTAGGGCGATTACGATCCCAACAACAACAGCGCGATTATTTTTACTGGACCTCATTATGTTCTACTGCGTAAAATTATAGTCGTAAAAGCTTTGGATTCTTGGGTCTTTGTCTGCAAAAACCTCTGCAAAAGTCCCTTCTTTATGAAATAAGCCGTCCAACAGGATAGCGACACGATCACCTGTACTTTTTGCACAAGCCAGGTCATGCGTAATGATGATAGAAGTAGTTTTAAATCTACTTTGTACCTCACGAATTAAGGCATTGATCTCGGTACTTGTAATCGGATCAAGACCTGCGGTAGGCTCGTCATACAACATTAATTCCGGTTGGAGTATCAGTGTGCGGGCAATACCAACCCTTTTTCGTTGGCCACCGGATAGTTCGGAGGGGTATTGCTTCAAAGTTTGTAATAAACCAACAGCGTCTAATACGGTCTCAACAGCCGTATTCTTTTCCTTTCTGGAAAGGTGTCTTTTGTTACGTACTAGCGGGAAGAGTAGATTTTCTTGAACCGTCATGCTATCATATAAGGCACTGCTCTGGAAGGAAAAACCGATCCGTAGCCGAAGCGCTTGAAGCTCTCTTTGAGAAAGCCGGCTTACATCCTGACCCAACACTTCAACATGGCCGGAGTCCGCAAGCAGCATCCCCGAAATGATTTTAATTAATACCGATTTGCCGGTACCACTTCGCCCCAATACGACTACATTTTCACCAGGAAGCACGTCAAGATTAGCCCCTCTAAGGACCTCGTTTTCATCAAAAGCCTTGTACACATTTGATAGTGCAATTACTCGGTTTTTTTCTTGCTGTATAGTGTTGCTTAATGGCACGATGGTCTTAGGGGTTTAAATGGCGCGAATGGCATTGGCCACAGTGACGATGAGTACCTCTTCAATAAAAATGAGAAACATGGAGATGACTACCGACGAGTTGGCTGCTCGCCCCACGCCCATTGTTCCTTTAGTGGCTTTGTAGCCCTGAATGCAGCCAACAGTGCCAATGGTAAAGCCAAATACAATGGCCTTGACAATGGATACATAGAAATCTGCAAATTGGATTTTCTGAAATGCTGCCTCAAAGAATAGGGCAAAGGATGTATTCTCGTGTAGATGGACATCGACATAGGAGCCGAAAAGACCAATACCGCCGAAGAAAAATGCAAGGATCGGAATCATGATCGTCGTGGCTAAGATGCGGCTGACGACTAAAAACTTGAAAGGATTTGTGGCGGAAACTTCCATGGCCTCAATTTGTTCCGTCACTTTCATGGAGCCAAGCTCGGCGCCAATATTGGAACCAACTTTACCCGCACAGATCAATGCAGTAACAAGAGGAGCCAAAGCTTTGAGAATCGCAATCGCTACCAAGGAAGGTAACCACGAAGTAGCTCCAAACTCAGATAACGATGGACGGCTTTGTTTTGTAAATACCAAGCCGGTAATAAACGCTGTCATGCAAATGAGCGACAGTGATTTATAACCCACTTCATAGCACTGTCGAATGATTTCACTGAATTCGAATGGTGGGCGGAAGACTTCTTTAAAAAACCTACCGATGAACCCTGCCATCCGATAAAGACTGGCAAAAAATCCATCCAAACGGCGACTCAATATGTACTTATCCTTTGGAAATTCAGCTCCAGCCATAATGCAAACGAGCGGCAAAATTACATATACTCGTCTAAATGGTATCCCAAAGAATGTATTAAATGGAACTGGACACTATAGGTAATCGGAATATTTTTTGGTGTCAGCTCCTAGCTAAGAACGTATTTTAGCTCCATGGAACCCGTCCTATCAATTCGCCAATTGACCAAAGTCTATGGTAAAAAGCAGGTGTTGAAGCAGATAAATTTGGATGTTTTTCCGGGACAGATCATTGGCTATATCGGACCTAACGGCGCCGGGAAAAGTACAACGGTGAAAATACTTGCCGGCTTGATTACTGACTACGGAGGCGAGGTGATGGTGTTCGGGCGCAATTTGCGCGAAAACCTGATTGAATCAAAGAGCATTACCGGATATGTTCCCGAAATGGCTGAAATGTATGATCTGCTTAGCCCGAGAGAATACTTGACCTTTATTGGGAAACTGCACCACTTGCCCGAAGAGTTGATCCAGACACGTAGTGAAGAGATGATGACACTCTTTGGCATGCGGGAAAATATGGAGCAGCGAATGGATGGTTTTTCAAAAGGCATGAAGCAAAAAGTGCTGCTTAGTTCAGGCTTACTTCATGATCCTAAGATTATCATTCTTGATGAGCCGCTCTCCGGCTTGGATGCGAATGCCGTCATTGTGGTTAAAGATTTACTTCAAAAATTGAAAGGAGCCGGTAAGACGATATTCTATTGCTCCCACATGATGGATGTCGTGGAGAAGGTGAGCGACAGGATTGTGTTGATTAATGAAGGAGTAATCGTAGCCGACGGCACTTTTGCATCCCTTCGTGGTGAAGATGAGGCTTCGTTGGAGCAAATTTTTGCTAGAATAACAATGCCGAAGAAGGGGGACAATTCAGAATTATAATCGTGTCTAAATTATTTCAGAGCATACTTCAAGTCCGCTTTGTGCGGCTGATTCAAACCTTTCTGAAAAAGGTGACGCTGCCGGGTTTCTACAACCAGTCACTTTGGGAGGTAGGGAAGACTTTGGTATTGAATCTGGATGCCAACCGACTTAACGTGCGCGGGGCCGCTGTGAGCTTCAATTTCTTGATGGCTATTCCACCAACTCTATTGTTTTTCTGCTCTCTAATTCCTTATTTACCGCTTAGGGGAGCTGAGCAATCTATAATGACGATTGTCCGGGTTATTTCTCCAAACGATAGTGCCTACCTGAGTATCGAGAACATTGTCTCCGATTTCTTACACCACGAGCGGCGCGATATCCTGTCTTTCGGTATCCTGAGTACCTTTTTCTTTTCTAGCAATGGCATAATGGGCTTCATGCGCAGCTTTGATCGGCATCAGGATTTATACATCGTTCGTTCTGGCTTCAAACGTCGGCTAACAGCAATTAAGCTTACAGTAGTAGTCCTTATTGTCGCCTTGCTCACCATTGCTGCGCTTATCATCCAGAGCAACTACATCAATGGTTTTCTGGAACATTTCTTTGGAAATATTCTACTCGTAAAAGCGCTTACAACTGCTATTATCGTGCTCATGGTCTTCCTTTCCATTTGTATGATTTACACCTTTGGTCCCTCACTTTCTCAAAAGTTTGCCTTCATTTCGCCCGGTTCTGTAATCGCAATTTTTTTGTGTGTTTTGCTTACTGTAGTGTTCTTTGCATTGGCCAAGAATGTGATTCACTATAACAAGGTTTATGGTTCTATTGGGACACTAATGGCCTTTATGGTGTGGCTCTTCCTCAATATTCAAGTCATTCTCTTAGGCTTTGAATTGAATTTGAGCATCCTTGCTTGTAGGAAACAGCCTAGGTAGTTGTTTTCATTTTTCGAAAGATTTTACGCAGAGCGGACAGAGTACACTTGGCATTGGTTACCTTCGGCATTGTTCCATCACTTGCAAAGATTCATGAAGAAACTACTTTTTATTGCCTTGTCAGTATGCCTTTTTTTCCCCTCATTTGCTCAGAAAAAAAGTAGTGCAACTGTCCGATCTAAGAAAGCTAAAGTTGTAAAAAAGCAATCGGAGAAAACAGTTGCATCTCTAGCGCTTGGGGCAGAAATTCCGGCACAGGACATCATGTTGCAGAACGTGAACGGTCGTGGTATGAATCTACAGGAGGCGCGAAGGGAAAAAGGACTTTTGGTGCTGTTTATCTGCAATTCTTGCCCCTGTGTTCAGAAAGCAATGCCCTTGTTGCAGCACGCTATGAAAATGACCCAAGAAATGAATATTGGAATGGTTTTGGTCAATTCCAATGCTTCACAGCGGAATGGCGACGAAAGCCCTCAGGCGATGCAGGAGTACGTAATGCAGCATCAATTGCTCCTTCCTTATTTGGTTGATGAAGGGAACCAGATAGTATCCGCATTTGGAGCAACACACACTCCGGAAATGTTCTTGTTTAATGCTGAAGGAAAGTTGGTGTACAAAGGTGCATTAGAAGATAGCCCCTTAGCCCCCGAGCGCAGTACTCGTAAGTATATTTTAGAAGCACTTCAGGCAATGGTAGGCGGGCAATCTATTACGCCAGCAGCCACAAAGTCTATAGGTTGTGTGATTCAATAGAACTTGTTAAGCCGAATGCCCTAAGATGTTTTGGGTCAGTCGCTTCTTTGTAAAGTTTTACCTGAGCGGATTCTTCGGGCTTTAAAAAAGCAGTACCAGGAAATGATTGTGATTTTTGGTTGCTACCCATATTTCTTGTCGAGTAGGGTAGCTTAAAGTCTAGGTTTAAGTAATGGATGAATAGAAGACTAGTTTCTGAACGTAAGGAATTCAAATGGGCGGGAAGTAGCTAAAACCATGCTTCGCCTTTTCTGTCGCCGGCGGTCGCTTTTCGCTTGCTTTTGTTCATAGACATCCATAAGTTCAGTGACCCTTTCGATTTCATGTTGGTTGTCCACAACATTGATAGTCCGAATCAGTTTGTCCACCTGGGTATCAAAATCAGGTTGAAGAGCGTTTGCGGCTTTGTTGGTGAGTAGCAGCTCTCTAGAATTGTTAGGCATAGGGTTGTAGTTTTCAGTTTAGGGGGACTGAAAAATTAGACAGATTCTTTGGAGCTTACAAGAAGTTGGCTGTATATTTCTTGTACTAATAGAATTGGGTAAGGTAAGGATAACGTTCGGAGTAGAGTTCCTTCACTTTATCTAAGATAGTTTTTCGTAGATGGTCGAAATTTCGTTTTTCAATAGCGGCGATAAACACAGCATTTCCATTGGTCTCAGCTTGCCATCTTTGCTCCAATTGTCGAAGTAGGTCTTGTTTTACCTCATCGTCCAGCCATTTGTCGAAGGTGGTCTGTTCATATAAATCCATTTTGTTGAACAGAGTAATAATCGGCTTGTCGATAGCGCCAATATCATGAAGGGTCGTATTAACGGTGGCCATTTGGTCTTCGTACGACGGGTGGGAGCTATCGACAACATGCAGTAGGCAATCGGCTTCCCGTACTTCGTCCAGTGTACTTTTAAAGCTTTCAACAAGGTGGTGGGGTAGTTTTCGGATAAATCCGACCGTATCGCTCAGCAGGAAAGGAGTATGTTCATATACCACCTTTCTTGTCGTGGTATCGAGTGTGGCAAAGAGCTTATTTTCTGCAAAGACATCACTTTTGCTGAGTGCATTCATGATGGTGCTTTTGCCAACATTGGTGTAGCCCACTAATGCAACTCGGATATACTCTCCTCGCTCCTGGCGCTGAGTCTGGGCTTGTTTATCGATTTCTTTAAGTCTTCTCCGGAGTAAGGATATTTTGTCTTTGACCAAACGTCTGTCGGTTTCAATTTCTGTCTCCCCGGGGCCTCTGGATCCGATACCGCCTCCTTGTCGTTCCAGGTGTTGCCACATCCCCTTCAGCCTGGGTAGGAGATATTGGTATTGCGCTAGTTCTACCTGCACCTTGGCTTGTGCTGTCTTAGCTCTTCGGGCGAAAATATCCAGAATCAAATCACTTCGGTCAATTGTTTTTACGCCAGTAGCCTTCTCAATATTGATGATTTGTGAGCCGGTTAATTCGTCATCAAAAATGAGCAGATTTGCATTTTTGAGTAGGGCATATTGTCGGATTTCCTCCAGCTTACCCTTGCCTACAAAGGTTTTGCTGTCTCGGTGTGGGAGTTTTTGGATAAATTGTTTTATGGGGACTGCTTCAGCGGTTTCGGCCAGAAACTTTAGTTCATTTAGGAATTCTAAAGTCTGAGGCTCGTCTTGCTTTGGCGTGACCAGCCCCACCAGAATGGCGCGTTCTTCTTCTTTTATTTTCTTCTTTTCTAGCAAAGGAAAAAGGGTAGTTTTTGTTGTAAAGAAACCGATAGTGTTCGGTATTTTTAATCGCGTAGGCTTCTACCGGTGTAATGTAAAAATACGTCTTCTAGCCGCCTACAGTCCGGTGTGTTTTGGATGAGTTGCTTGGGTACTCCTTGCAGGATCACTTTACCTTCATCCACAATAGCGATTCGGTCACAGATTTGTTCTGCTTCTTCCAGCAGATGGGAGGTATATACAATTGTCTTGCCTAGTGCCCGATATTGTTTCAGAAAATTGAGGATGAGTGCCCGGCTTTGCACGTCCACTCCGGCTGTCGGCTCGTCTAGTATCAGGATTTCGGGGTCATGGAGTAGCGAAGCAATGATATTAAGTCTCCGCTTCATTCCGCCACTGTAGCGGTTTACCCGCTTGTGTGTATGGGGCGTTAATCCGAATTGTTCCAACAGTATTGCTGCTTTCTTTTTCAAAGCAATAGCGTCAATACCATAAAGCCGCCCGATGAAGGCAATATTCTCCTGTCCGCTGAGATTAGGGTAGAGTGCAATGTTTTGAGGGACAACACCAATGCGCTTCCGAATACTATCCTTCTGGATATTGGTGTCCATTTCTAATACGGTTGCAGAACCGGCATCCGCTACCAAAAGTCCACAAAGCACATTTATCGTTGTGGTTTTGCCGGCACCATTTGGTCCAAGCAGGCCAAATATCTCAGCCTGTCCTACATCCAGCGAAAGCCCGTCCAGAGCGGGAACTAAAGCTGCCGGGTAGGTTTTACAAAGATTCTCAATCCGGATAACAGAGGTGGTGTGCTGCATCAAAGACAAGCCGTGAAATTACTGGTCAAAGCTCATCTGCTTTACCAGAGACTGCGGTAATTCGGGTAACATTTTTCGGGGTAGCAAAAATGAGGTTAATTCCGCAATCTCTTTAAAAATATAGTGGCTATCTGCGGCCTTCTGCAAATATTCAGCGCCGGTACTACCGCCGGTTCCGGCTCGTTTGCCAATTGTTCGTTGCACCATATGGATATGCCGATGCCGCCACATTGATAGATGTTCATCTACCTCCAGCAGCATACTCACTAGTTCAAATGGTAATTGTAGGAGGGGGTTGTCGCGGTAGAGCATGATGAATAGGGCATTCTGCGAAGCCTCAAAGCTAAAGCTACGACCTTCCGGATAGCTTTCTTTGGAGTGGAACAGCATATCGTAGGTGGTCAGATTGTTTTGTTCGCCAGGGCGTAAACGATCAGCATAGGCTGCACGATATTGTCCCCAGAATCCCCCTTCGCCGCCCCAAGCGGTATCGTCCTTGGCAAAGGGCATTCGTTCCAGCCATGCGTTGATCAACACAAGTAGTGACTTCTGTGCTTCGGCGTCCTTTACCCTTTGGATATCTTTCTCGCTTAGTTGAGATAGGTAATATCCTTGCCCGTAACGTGCGTTGTAGGTGAGGCCGAGAGCCGCTTCTATCATTTTAAACTGGATACTCTGGAAGCCGGAAGCAGGGCGCAATAAATCTCGGAAGTCAAGGAAATCCAGCGGGGTCATTGTTTCAATGATGGTCATTTGGCTGACACAGACTTCGAGTATCCGGCAGATTCGCTTGAGGCGATGTACGGAGTTGTACATATCTGCGGAGCTATTCTTGATTTCTTCTTTCAGGAAGACTTTCCGAATGACATCTAGCTCAAAAAGGATCTCTTTAAACCAAAGTTCGTAGGCTTGATGGATAATAATGAATAGCATTTCGTCATCGGCAGGTGCACCTTCTTTGGCACTTTCCATGTCTTGTGCATTCAGTATTTTGTCGAGTTGTAGGTATTCGCTGTAATAAACCGGCGGACGTTCTTTAAATTCCATAGCCGT
>JAFDYA010000065.1 GCA_018267675.1 Bacteroidota bacterium | reverse complement strand
TTTGATCGAAAACCCGACAAGTATTAATGGCTAAGACAAAGCAATCTCCAAAAGAAATAGCCTGCCAACTCTTTGAAGCACATTTTGGGCAACAAGCTAATAAGGTGCACATGTTGGCTCTTTCCGGATCGGACAGGTGCTACTACCGCCTATCGAATGAGCAACATACAGCTATTGCAACACTGAACGAAAACGTTGCGGAAAACAATACCTACTTCTATTTTACAGAACTGTTCCGGAAACATCAGATCAATGTACCCGAGGTCTTCAAGATTGGTAAGGATAGAAAATCATACCTACAACAGGACCTGGGAACCCTCTCCCTGTTTGATAAACTTCAAAAGGATGGACATACCGCTGAGGTAAAGGATTTGTTTCGGGCAAGCTTGGAACAACTGGCACGAGTACAATGGATAGCCGGTCGAGACACCGATTTTGATCAATGCTTTGCCACCAAACAGTTTGATGAAGATGCCGTGAGGGCCGATCTACTCTATTTTAAGTACTATTTCGCGGATCTACAGAAGCACTATTATGACCGTAAAGCATTGATGGATGAAATGCAACGCTGGAGTAGAGAAATTGGCCGCCTGCAACCACAAGCATTAATGTACCGAGACTTCCAAAGTCGGAACATCATGGTGCACCAAGGAAAAGTATGGCTCATAGACTTTCAGGGAAGTATGCAGGGGCCACCCCAATACGATATTGCTTCCCTACTTTGGCAGGCAAAGGCTCAATTGCCGGACAGTTGGAAGGACGAGTTGCTCACCAGCTATATTACCAGCGTTAATGCACTCCCGACACCAAGGGTTGAGGAGATTTATTTTAGGAAAGGATACAATCAACTCGTCTTGCTCCGGCTCCTACAAGTGCTGGGAGCCTACGGCTTCCGAGGCCTACTGGAGCGAAAACCCCACTTCCTGACGAGCATCTATCCAGCATTGAAGCACCTAAGGACTTTTCTGGATAATAATCCGCAATTGCCCGCATATCCGGAACTACGTTCTTTATTGGAAAAACTGACCCGACCGGATCAACTAGAAAAATTTGCCCCTCCGCCGGTAGCTGAATCAACGGGACTACAGATTCGGATTTCTTCCTTTTCTTATAAAAAAGGCATCCCGGAAGATTCTAGTCCCAATGGTGGTGGCTATGTATTTGACTGCCGAGGCCTCTTGAATCCCGGTCGGTTCGCAGCCTATAAAAGCCTGAGTGGCCTGGATGAACCGGTAAGAAATTTTTTGGAGGAAAAAACGAAGATGCCGGAGTTCATGGATCATGTTTTTGGTTTGGTATCGCTAAATGTGACCGACTATTTGGAACGGGGCTTCACGCACTTGAGTGTAAGCTTTGGCTGCACGGGTGGGCAACACCGGAGTGTGTATGCCGCTACGAAGCTGGCAGAATTTTTAGAAAAACGATATCCTGTAAAAGTGATGCTGACGCACCTTAACAGCGAAAATTGGGTGAAAGAACCGTAGAATCGATGACTATTTCAGAAGAAACCAAACTCAAAAAATTTCTTGATCAAAAGATTCTCTTATACAACAGGCCAGAGTTTATCAAAGACGATCCCATCTCTATCCCGCACCGTTTTCAGAAAAAACAGGATATTGAAATTGCCGGATTTTTTGCTGCTACACTGGCCTGGGGCAAGCGAACAAGTATCATCAATAGCTGCTCCCGACTGCTGAGGGGTATGGATGACGCGCCACATGATTTCATTTTAAATCATCAACCCGAAGACTTAAAACAATTCCTGAATTTTGCCCACCGAACCTTCAATCCCACAGATTTGTTCTGGTTCTGCGCGTTTCTACAAAAACATTACCGGCAATCAGATAGCCTGGAAACCGCCTTCTTCCCCGGCGAGCAGGTAGATTCCGTTGAAGCTGCGCTCGTCCGATTTCATAATTATTTCTTTTCCGGTGAATTTCCTGAAAGGACAAAAAAACACGTGGCGACACCTTTAAGAAATTCCGCGTGCAAACGGCTTTGTATGTTGCTCCGCTGGATGGTTCGGAATGACGGACAAGGAGTTGATTTCGGTCTATGGCGTGGCCTGAGTCCGGCACAATTGGTATGCCCCTTAGATGTGCATGTAGCACGGGTTTCCACTCGTCTGGGGCTCCTTGCTAAAGAAAAAGCTGATTGGCGTAGTGCGCTAGAACTGACAAATGTGTTGAAAATTTGGCGACCTGAAGATCCTGCAATTTATGATTTTGCCTTGTTTGGTTTGGGCGTAGCAGGGGAATAGGAAAGCCAGTTTCTTAGGGCTTCGTTTCTACATTCATTGGTCAAATCTTGTAGCTAAAGTATAGCTTGAGTTGCTCCATAAGTAACGCATTTTTCTCCTTAAGCGCCCAACGCATCCACACGACCGCTCTTAATAAAAAAGTAGGTCGAATTAGAAAAGAGGCCACTTGGCTGTTTGAATTCGGCTTTTAAGCCTAGTATGTTGCCAAATCATGAAATCCGGGAATTGTTCAGTCTGGTCAGTATTCAATCGTTTTGCCATTATACAATCCATCAATAAGCACGGAATCAACAGTGTCATGATATTCACCAGATTTCAGAAATTTTCTTATTCTAAAATAAGTAATAGAGTTTAAAGGGAATTTTGAATGCAGTGTTTGTGTAGCACCCAAAGTTTTGTTCGTAAGCGCCACTTTGTCACCTTTACATTCAAAATTAAAGTACAAATAGCCTGTTTCAAAACTGTCGTTTAGCGTTCTTTTTATAGTTATTGGCTGAATTGTGTATTTTTTGACGGGGATATAGTCTTGGACAAGTCCCCCAATTGGATAGGAACCAACATTATATGTATTGAATGCTACGCACATAAAAATATCATCGGCAAGTGTAAACCGTACTTCAAGTATGATACCGTTGCTTTTTAGTAGTACGGTATCAATCAAGAATTCTTCATTCATTTTGCCCAACGCATCCACATGACCGCTCTTAATAAAATAGTAGGTCGAATTGGAAAAGAGGCCACTTGGCTGTTTATGTAAGACGATATCATAGGACGCCTGTTGCAGGTAACTTTTGTCCGCAAGTTTACTTGAATCTACTAATCGCAAATCTAACTTCAGACTAGCACAATTTTCGTTGCAGGTATAGTTCAGGTTTACATCCTTATTGCAAGCAGTAAAAAGGATAGCTAACAGTAGAAGGCATACGATTGTTTTTGAGGAATGGGTGGACACCATAAGTTAAGGAGCAATGTTATAAACCTTAATGAGGTACTCTACGAAATATCTTAGATTCCAAAATTAATCCCTTGAAACCTTTATCAAAATGCCTTTGGTCAGTTTTGATTTTTCAGACAATTTTCAGCTTAGCGGCTAGGCTGATGAGGGCAGCCGTGTTTTTAGCTTTAAATTTTTCTAAGAGATGCTTGCGGTGTGTGTCAATGGTTGTGGCACTAACAAATAGTTTTTCGGCAATTTTAGCATTGGTCAATCCTTCTGAGATGAGTTGAAGTATCTCGATTTCTCGGCGGGTGAGGGTGGGTGCTGCATCATCCGAGGGGCGTTTAAGCATATCTGATGCTTCACGGCTCAGGTATTTTTTTCCTTGCATTACTGATATTAAGGCTAGGAGCATTTCTTCTTTGCTCGCATTTTTGAGTAGATAGCCGTCGGCGCCGTTATCCAGCATTTTGGAGATGAAGCTCAGTTGGCCAAAGGTGCTTAAACCAATAACTTTTACTGCCGGATATAGTTGTGTTACTTCCTTGCAAAGTTCAATGCCGCTTCTATCGGGCAGGTTGATGTCCATGAAGATGACGTCAACCGGGTGAAAGCTCAGGAAAGAAAGGCAGGCATTTGCGGTCAGGCTATAGCCTTTCCATTCAATGATTTCATCGTTGAGCAGCATGGATCGGATGCCTTCAATCACCATGTGGTGGTCATCTACGATGTGTAGTTTAATCTTCATACAAGAGGGAATTCGATAACTATGGAAGTGCCTTCAGATGCTGCGGAGTGCAAACTAATTTGCCCTTTGTGATAATCCACACGCGAATGGATGTTCTTCCAGCCAATACCACCAGATTGACTAAGTGTAGCAGGATCGAAACCTTGCCCATCATCTTCTATTGTGAGGCTGATATGCTCGTTGGATGCAGCAAGTTGGACGATTGCGCGGTTCGCTTTTGCGTGTTTTACGATATTGTACAAGAGCTCTTGTGAAATTCGATAGATGGTCACGGCCAGACTTTGTTCGACCATTTTGTTCTCGAAGTCAAACGATTGATAGACCACTTGAAGGATACCGCTGGCATTCATTTCACTACAGAAATCGCGAAGGGCGGTATCGAGGCCAAATTTTAATAAGGCTTCCGGCATTAAGTTGTGTGCTACCCGGCGCAGTTCGTGGATGGAGCTATCCAACATGGTTAGGCTATGTTCGAAGGAATGTGTATAGTCGGAGCTGAGGATCAAATTATCTTTCATGTTGTAAAGCGAGAATTTAATGCCGGCCAACATTCCCCCCAAGCCATCATGAAGGTCTTTGGCTAGTCGGGCTCGTTCTTTTTCTTCGCCACGAATGATGGATTCTGTGGCCATCAATTGCTTCTCGGTTTCGAGCTCGTTGATGCGCTGTTGTTGTAGCTTTCGGTAGTTTTTATGATTCCGGTAGAAAAGGAAGCTAATGACTAGAATGGCTAATGTGCCACCAATAAGGATGTAGTTGAGGGTTGTTTTTTGCCGTATGTCTGCTTTTTGAAGCTGGATCAATGCATCTTTCCGTTTAGAGTCAAATCGTTTTTCAATTTGTAGCATATTTCGGGCAACATGCTCGTCAAATACGCTATCATTGAGTTCTTGGAATTGACTCAAGAATTTGAAGCCGGCTTTTGAATCTGCCTTTGCAAAGGCAATGTTAGTAAGGACGGATAGTGCTTTTAACTTCAGAGATTTGGACTTTGTAATGTTGGCCATAGCCAATGAAGAATCAGCATAGCTTTGTGCTTTCGTATAGTCTTTAACAGCTAAATAATACGCTGCTAAACCATATAAAGCCAGTCCTTGATATTCAAATCTTTTTTCCGCCCTTGAAATGGCTAACGCTTTGACAGCAAAAGGTTTCATGGCGTCAAATTCGTTTTGGAGCAGGTAGATGTAGGCCCTGTTCAGGTAGTAGGTAATGACCACAGTGCTTACTTTATACTTGTTTCCAAGAGAAAAGGCTTTATCTAAATAGTAAATAGCCGAATCATATTGCTTTGTGCAGATATGGGCCAAGCCAACATTGTTGAATGCTAAACAAAGATTGCTTGAATCGCCAATTTTCTTGTAGCCGTCAATCGCCAGGTAACCATAGGTTTTAGATTTTTGAAATTGATGTCGGTCAATTTCAATGTATTGCAGACTGTTGTAGATTGAGCCATCGTAGCTCGTTATTTTTCTCCGGCCAAAGATGTCTTTACATTGTTCAATTAGTTTCAAAGCCTCTTCCTCGTTGCTTAGTTGAGCATAGTTACCACTCAAGTCAAGCATTATTCTGCCAATTAGCACAGAGTCTTGGTGTTGACTAGCCCATCTTATTGCTTCATAGCCGATCGCCAGTGCGGAATCTGTGTAGCCGTTGGAAAAAAGCAAATTTGCCCGTTTCCGATATGCAAGAAAACTACCGTCCACATAGCCAATTTGGCCACTCAGAACACGAGCCATTTGGAAATAGTCTATACTTTTTTGTGGTTCTGCGGCGAACGTTTCCGTAGCGATTTTTAGATACAATTTTACTTTTTCGGTATCATCTTTTGCCTGGTTAGCTTGGGCAATCAAATCATCTACGGGTGCATTTTGTTGCGCTCGGATATGGCCGGCAAAGCAAAAGAGCAGAATCAATAGGAATGTAGAAGATTTCAAGTTTCAAAATTTAACCCAAATTCCGCAGTAGAAATTTAACCGAGATAAAATAGTACAATATAGCTGCTGTGATAAAAACATGCTGAACTATAGTTTTTGAGCGCTTGTAGCCGCTAGGAAGTAGTATTTCATCGTCACAAAGAGACTAATGCGGAATCTGAATTTCAGAAAAGATACAAAACAAGTTCGCCGGCTAGGTGGACGCAATCCCTTTTTTCTGGGATTTTTTCAGGGAAGTCGAAATATCCTCTTTTTCAAGGATTGTGGCAACAGTATCGTGTTTAGACTTTTGTCCTTGAACAAAAAAATTAGATTGTATGAAAAAAGTCTTTTCCTTGCTTAGTTTGAGTGTCATTGGTATGATGACCGCTTGTACGCCAAGTACCGACCAGCCTACTCCGGCGGCAAATACACCAACTGTGTCCACGGCACCTGCTGTAAAAGTCGATGATACCACTTATACCTGTGGTGGCAATGTGACGGATCCCGGTAGTAGCCCTGTAGCGGAACGAGGAGTAGCCGTGAGCCTGGACCCCAACCCAACAATTGATGATGCCAATGATATTAAGATAGCAATCGGGAGTGGAGTCGGTGCATTTAATACCAATATTGCGCCGTTTGTGGCCGGCTATACCTATCATATCCGAGCCTATGCCAGCAATGCTAGTGGCACTACTTATGGTAACGACATCTCCGTGACACCCAGCGGTGGTGGTCATCCCGGCGCATGCAATGTGGTGGAAGTAAATGAGGATATCAAAGCACCAACAACATGGGTAAGCGGAAGTGTTTATGTTGTAAAAAAATGGGTGAACGTCAATTCACCGCTTGTGATTCAACCCGGGGTGATCATTAAGTTCGTTGATGCAAATTGTGGCCTTAGTGCTAATGCAAAAATTACGGCTGATGCCTCCTCTACCAATCCAATCATTTTCACTTCCTACAAGGACGATAATTATTGTGGGGATAATAACGGTGATGGCGCCGCAACTACAGCCAGCAAAGGGGACTGGGGCTATGTAGAAATGCGTGGGGGACAACACGGATCTGTCTTCAGAAATTGCAAATTCTTTTATGGCGGTGGAAATAGTGGTGGAAACGTGATTGTCGTAAATACCGGTACCGGAAATATCCATGACTTTACGTTCGACAATTGCACGTTTGCACACACTTTTGGCAATGGTACGAGTAATAAAGCAGCCTTCGCCGGAGGGGATATGCACGATCCTAGTGTGAGTGTAGTGACCAACTGTGTATTCTATGACAATGCCGTGCCTATTTACATCACCTCTTCGTATGCGCTCGACCCTAGTAATATATACCACAATCCCGCAAACCCAAGCGAGACGAACAAATACAATGGCATTTTCTGTTTCTCTTATGGCCTGGCTGGTAAGACGGTGGCCTATATGGAAGACGAAGTACCCTATGTCTTGTCTCAGGGCTTATACACAGGTGGTTCCGGTCAGTTGTTTAAAGTTGGGCCCAATGTGATCATAAAAATACCGGCTGGATCGGGCTATGAAATCAATGGCGGTGTGAGTAATTTCTCAATTGATCCTACAGCAATTTTTACAAGTGACCGCGACGACGCGCATGGCGGGGATACGAATGGAGATGGCAATGCTTCTACTCCTGGAAAGGGCGACTGGAAAGGCATCTCGGTGGGATCAATATGGTTACAGAACAATGTCTTTTATGCAACTAACTAACCATTATTATTCCCAGTGTTGGATGTTTAAGAATCTGCTATTCCCCAAAGCCGAAAAAAGCTATTCATCCAATGACATCATGGTGCTCGTTAAAATTTCTACTACGAAACCAGAGTTAAGAATTGAAAATAAGCCGTCAAGCAATTTGAAAAAAATACCGGAATATAAATTCAGTTCAGCCCCTTAATATTCCCCTAACACTATGTTCATTTAGGCATAATCTACGCTTAAGATACCGGTAATACCGACTAGAGAATTTTGCAGTCAAATAATAAGGACATGCGAATTCTCTTTTTGGTTTTACTGAGTATGCTACTCGCTGGCGAGGTTTCAGCGGGTGTGCTTAGCGGAAAGATTACAGACAAAGACAAGCAGGCAGTCATCGGTGCGGTTGTGCTCGTAAAAGGTACAAGTGCCGGTGCTGTAACGGATATTGATGGAAATTTCTCCTTGAATTTAGCTGAGGGTATTTATACACTACAGATAAGTTCACTCGGATTTGAGCCGCTGGAAATGGCCGGAATACAAGTAAAACCGGCAGGGGATAAGACTTTGAGTATTGTCTTAGAAGTAGCGAAGAAGACCGAGCTGGAAGAGGTAGTCGTTCGCTCTTCATTTAAAAAAGAAAGTGTTGCGGCGCTATATACGCTGCAGAAAAAGTCTGCGGCTATTACGGATGGGATTTCAGCGGAGCAAATTCAAAAATCTGCTGACCGTACGACCGGCGAGGTATTAAAAAGAGTTGGAGGAACGACGGTGAATGAGGGGAAGTTTGTAATAGTTAGAGGTTTGAGCGATCGGTACAATACTGCCCTCGTTGACCATGCTGTATTACCCAGTACCGAAGCCAATACGAAAGCCTTCTCCTTTGATATTATACCGGCAGCGATTGTCGACAATATTATCATAGCCAAGGCGGCTACACCAGAGCTACCTGGTGATTTTGCCGGTGCCGCTGTCCAGGTACTTACAAAAGAAATGCCCAGCCGCAATTTTCAAAATATTGCAATAAGCGCAGGATTCAACACAACCTCTAGCTTCCAATCGTTCAAAAGCGGAACTAGAACAACCACAGACTATCTGAGCTTCGACAACGGTTCAAGAACATTACCCAAGGGCTTTCCAAAGGACGCGGAAGACGTAAATCGATTGAGCCCAAAAGCTAACAAGGCAGCGGCGGCACAATTACCCGAAAGTGCTACAATAAAGGAAAGCGCAGCCCTACCACCCGTCGGCATTCAAGCGAGTTTGGGGCGGGTTTATTCTTTGAAGAACAATACAAAACTTGGTGGGATAGTAGCCCTGAGCTATGCACATGATGAAAGCATTGAACGCGATGTTGTTCGGGACTATTTTCAGTACAGGTATAATGATCAGATCTACAAGTTCCGCTCTAGCTTAGGAGTCCTAGCCAATCTAAGCCTTCAAAAAAAGGCAAGCAAATACACGTTCAAGAACCTATACAATCGGGTATTCAACGACCAAACTTTGCTCCGCGAAGGGACACAACTGCTCAACAATAAGGATATCCGGTACTACGCCTTTGATCTCAATCAGAAATCGCTGTATAAATCCTCAATTGAAGGAAGTCATCTACTGAGAGCTGAAGGGAAGATAAGTTGGGTAGCGTCTGTCGCCAATATCACCAACACACAACCGGATCAAAAAAAGATCACCTATTCACGATATGCTGGCGCTGCAAGTTCTGAGCCATTCCGAGCAGAATTAGGCACACTTAGCAAGCTCAACAATCGATACTATTCCAGATTGACAGAAGACATCTATACAGCAGGTCTAAACTATGCACGCCCCTATTCGCTTGGTGGCAAAACACATCATCTTAAGCTGGGTTGGAATAGCCAAATGCGCCAACGCAGTTTTCAGGCTCGGTTCATGGGGCTCGTGTTGGATGAAGTAAAGCTAGACCCGGAAGAAGCAAATGCGATTAAGACACGACCTATCGAAAGTCTCTATGGGTCAGATCTCATCCAGAAAGGTGCCTATCAACTCAGCGAACTTTATGACCCGGCCAACACCTATAAAGCGCATTCCTTTACCCATGCAGTGTTTGCGCAATCAGACAATCAAATTGGGGAACGGCTCCGAATTGTATGGGGGGCAAGATTGGAAAACTTTCAGATGCAGCTTTCGTCACAAGACAATGTGGCTGATGTAAGCTTAAATAGAGATTGGCTAAGTCTGCTTCCGTCCGCAAATTTCACGTATGCACTAAATGAAAAATCAAACCTAAGAGCCTCGTACTTCCGCTCCCTTGCCCGACCAGAGTTTCGTGAAATTGCCCCATTTGCCTACTATGACTACGAACTGCCGGCAAACACCTATGGCAATATACACTTAGCGCAAACAAACATCGACAACATGGATATCCGCTATGAAATCTATCCGAATTCCGGCGAAATATTCTCTGTATCTGCCTTCTATAAACGATTTCAAAACCCAATTGAGCCGAAGATGTATGATGTGAACTCATCTGGGCTTGAGCGTACTTATAAGAATGCAAATCAAGCCACCAACATCGGTGCTGAACTGGAGCTAAGGAAGTCCTTGAATTTTCTTTCCTCGTCTTTAGCTAATGTAAGCCTGTACACCAATCTTGCCTATATCCATTCCCGCGTTGACTTAAATAGCAACATCAGCTCCGTAACAAGCAAAGTAGTTGGTGATGCCAATCGCCCTTTGGCCGGTCAATCACCGTATATCATCAACGTGGGCTTAGACTACCAGACATTCAATAAGAAACTCTCGCTCTCGGCAAACTATAACCGAATTGGACGTAGAATATACTTAGTAAGTGGCGAATTACTGCCAAGTGTTTGGGAAAACCCCAGAGACCTGCTCGACTTCCAAGCACAATACCAAATTAGCAAAAAGTGCATCCTGAAATTTCAAGTGAAGGATCTGCTCAACCAAGCACACGTACTCTATTTTGACCATAACAAAAGTGGAGACTATGACCCACAAAACCGCAGTAGCGATGAGTTTGGTGTACTCGTGCAAGACCAAACCTTCAGAACAATCCCCCAAACAGGTACACAATTCAGTATCGGCTTCAATATGGAATTGTAAAGCAAAAGATTAATCAATCAACATAACAACACTTCAGAAACAAACGAAAAAACATGAAAGTACAAATCCTAACTAGCGTGCTCGCCATGATGATCCTGAGCACCACAGCATGCAAGAAAAATGACAGCAGCGAAACGCCGCAAAAAGAGGAATACACCGTATTGACTGGCGACATTGATGCAAACACAACCCTCAGCGCCGACAAAAAGTACTTGTTGAAGGGCTTTGTTTATGTCACAAAAGGTGCCACACTACTCATTGAACCCGGAACGATCATTAAAGGCGACAAAGCATCCAAGGGTAGCTTGATTATTACACGAGGAGCAAAAATTGATGCCCAAGGAACTGCAAGCAAACCAATCGTATTTACTTCATCAGCCGACAAAGGAGCCCGCCGCGAAGGTGATTGGGGTGGTATTATCCTTCTCGGTAAAGCACCAATAAATGCCAAAGGTGGTGAAGCAAAGATTGAAGGAGGCCTCACACCAACAGCAGGTGCAGAGGAAAAAGACTATATCTGGTATGGCGGTACAGACGCGGCAGACAATTCTGGAGCCATGAAATATTGCCGGATAGAATTCGCAGGAATTGCCTTCTCCCCAGACAATGAAATCAATGGACTAACCATTGCCGGAGTCGGTAATAAAACTACGTTTAGCTATATCCAAGTCTATCGTTCCGGTGATGACGCCTTTGAATGGTTTGGCGGAAGCGCCAATGCGGATCACCTAGTCTCTACCTATACTTGGGATGATGATTTTGATACTGATTTTGGATTCTCCGGAAAAGTACAGTTTGGTGTAGCACAAAGAGCGAAAACAATTGCCGACCAAAGCGGAGCCAATGCTTTTGAATCCGACAACGACGCCAATGGTTCTACCAATAGCCCGCAGACTTCAGCTCAATTCTCCAACTTTACTATTGTTGGGCCAATATCCAGTAAGAACACCGCTTCTGACCCAGTGAAAGGCATCAATGCCAATTTCCAACACGGGGCACAAATCCGGCGCAATTCATCTATCAGTATTGTCAACTCCATTATTAGCGGCTTCCCAATCGGCCTTTATATCGATGATTCAAAAGGCACCCCAACTTCTGGAAATACAAGTTCAAACGCCTTAATGTTTCGGAACAACATCCTAGCCGGAAATGTTGCTGCTACTCGTTTTGCGACGGCTTGGCAGAGCAATGGCACCGTCTGGTTTGCAGCCAACAACAATACAATTTTGGACAGTGCACAACAAGCTCAACTACAGGATCCTTACAAATTCGCACAGGCCATAGCCAGCCCCGAAGGACGCCCTAACTACCTACTGAAAACTAACGCTTCTGCCGCTACAGGTGCCGACTTCTCCGGCCTTTCCGGTTTTGTTCAAGTGCCCTACAGAGGAGCATTTGACGGATCTAACGACTGGACGCTCGGCTGGACAAATTTTGACGCCGAGAACACCGACTATTAATACTGCCAATTTTCCATGTACTTAATTACGGCCCCTTCTTCCGGAGGGGCTTATTCTTTTAGCGAACCCCCCGGCTTTTCGATTGTTAATACTTTCATACAAGTGCATCATCCAAAACTTTTTTACAAATAATAGCTTCATTATCCTTCGTAGGTTTGCGGCCTTTATGTTGCGATCCAAGTTGAAAAAGTTGTTTTTCCTGTCCAGTATTATCGTTCTGCTTGGACTGTCCAACGCCTTTGCACAGCCCTTGTTACCGGACTTAGTAGCCGTCACTCAAAAAGGCATGAATATCATTAGCTGGACAAGCCCCTATGAACGCCTAAAAACAATTGCCGTACAGCGCTCTCCGGACAGTACATTCAACTGGCACACCATCGGCTATGTACAAAACCTGAAAAAAGGAGCACAAGCCTATATCGACGGACATCCCATGCCCGGCAATAACTGGTATCGCTTACAAATCGTCTTTGGCTCCGACCTCAATTGGTACTCCAATCGGATTCATTTGACGGTCGATAGTGCACAACTATTGTTGCAAGCGGTACTGCCGACAAACGATTCCCTCCAAAAGCTAGCAGTCAACGTTCATTTTAATGATACACTAGCGGTAAAAAGCACGAATGGTATCACCAAACCCATACTCAGTATGAGTATTCCTGACGCATCTGGCGTGGATGCATTTGCCTACATCAAGAGTCAATACGTTTTTACGAACCCCTTCACCGGGCATGTCAATGTGGATATAAAAGACGTGAAGGAATTCAAATACGGCCTCAAGTTTTTTGACGATAAAAACAGTGATGTACTCGACATTCCCCATCTGCCCGAAGATGCTGTAGTTATTGATCGGCGAAATTTTCCGCACAAAGGCATGTTCAAGTTTGAACTCTTCCGCAACAAAGAGAAAATGGAGACTGGCTACATCACTATCTTCTAGCTTTTATTGTGCCAATTTTTCAGATTCATTTTGTTTTTCATAAAATGACACTACCTTTAAAGCATGTTTAATTTAGATGCTATTAAAGCCACGATAGAAGCACAGCAATGCCCCGAGCATCAGAGCCACCCCCAACTCACTGTCATAGATGATGGCGTGAGTATCGCTGCTTGTTGCCCGGCATTTCATGCAAAAATGTCTGAACTATTGGGCCAGGAAATCGAAGCATCCATGCATAAAATCATGGAAGAAGCCATGAAAAACTTGGAAGGTGGTGGTGCCTAAACCTTGCCCGTATTCTTGCAATATTTAAACGAGCAAACACACAGCTTCACCGCTCGAAAATGCTGGGTTATGCCCGGTAAAAGAAGGCCTATTTTTGAAGTATAACAAAGCCTGCTTCGTTTGAAAAATTCAACAATTTCCACCCTGATATTCGGGCTATTCTTCCTTTTCGGAACTGGTCGACTCATGGCCCAAGTGAAGCAGCCCAGCGAAAAAAAAGCCATGAAGTCGGATCTTCCATTGGGCGCATTTTCCATGAGCCTAAATGTAAAAAATCTGGCTGCCTCACAAGCCTTTTATGAAAAATTGGGCTTCACTATTTTTGGCGGAAGTCACGAACAGCACTACCTCATCATGAAAAACGGCAAGGCGCTCATTGGGCTGTTCCAGGGTATGTTTCAGGGCAATATCCTCACCTTCAATCCGGGCTGGGATGAAAATGCACAAAACCTAGATAGCTTCAAAGACATCCGCCAATTGCAACAACACTTCAAGCAGGAGGGACTAAAGTTACTGAGCGAAGCTGATGAACAGACAAAAGGCCCTGCAAGCATCCTGCTCAAAGACCCCGACGACAATATGATCCTCATTGACCAACATCGCTAGGAAAATTTGGGGCGCAATTCCCGCTATACGCTCCTTGTCCCCTCACTCGCTGAGGGGGCCTGTCCCCTCACTCGCTGAGGGGGCCTGTCCCCTCACTCGCTGAGGGGGCTACTCCTCGTCCCCGCTTCCCAGCGGGGACTGTGGGGTATCCGCTACTATCGGGGCGCCGGGAACCCCACTCACTGGCAACAACTCAGCCTTCACGCAAGCGTCAAAGGCTTTAGAGCACATTGAGCACTTGTTCCTTCGCCTTCTCCAGCTCGTCTTTCATGCCCACCACGATTTGTTGTATTTCGGCATCATTGGCTTTGGCTCCGAGCGTGTTTATTTCTCTACCAATTTCTTGAAGGATGAAGCCCAATATTTTCCCTTTAGCCACTTCCGTATTGAGCATTTTCTCTCGGAAGTAGCTGATATGTTGGGTGAGTCGTGTTTTTTCTTCAGATACATCCATCTTCTCCAGATAAAAAATCATTTCCTGCTCAAAGCGATTCGGATCATAGCCGTCCAGTTTTAACGCTTCAAGTGCCTGTAGTAGGCGCTCTCGGATACGCTTCATACGAGCGTCCTCCAGTGGCTGGAGCAGCCCAACACTGGCTTCAATACTGGCCAGACGATTTTCCAAATCTTGTTGCAACGCTGCACCCTCAGCCCTTCTATGTTCCATCAATTGTTGGGCAGCTTCGGCAATCAAATCTTGCAATGCTTCCCATTCTGTCTCCGGCAACGCTTCCTGTTCATTACTCCACACTTCGGGCAGCTGGAGCAAGGCGGGCAAAAGATCCGTGGTAGGCAATTGGAGTGCATCAGCCAATTCCTTTATTTTGAGAAAATGTGCTGTGGCCACATCGGTGTTTAGGCTAGCTCGGCGGCGTCCACTGTCGTCTTTCAAGTTTATTTTCACATCCAATGTACCTCTAAGCAAAGTACTAGAAAGCAAATTTCGAATGGGTATTTCCCAAGCTGAAACTAAGACAGAGAGCTTATTGGTGTTGGCTTCAAAACCTTTACCATTAAGGCTTTTCAGTTCAATAATTATGTTGCGGCCAGCCCGCGTGGACTCGGCACGGCCAAAGCCCGTCATGGAATAAAGCATAGACAAATATTTAGAACCCTGGAAGGGTGCCTACTCATCTTTGATGGTAAGCATCTCCTTGCAGCAAGCACAAAGAAAAATCATAAAAAGCAAGAAATAGTTTGTGCATTGTCGCTACCGGCTGCATCTTCACCGAAACCAAGCCTGAAATGGCTATTTTTGAAACCCTGTTCCTCTCTTTCCCAATAGAATAATTATGCGCTACGCCGCACTGTTTTTTATACTTTTTCTCTCGTTCAATTCCTTTGCCCAGCAGGCAGACAATAGCCGTGCCGAGCTGGAGCGGCGCCGACAAAGCATCCTAGCATCCATTCGGGAAAGCCAGGAACAACTTGCCGAAACAAAAAAAAATAAAAAGGCCACTATGAGCCAGCTCCGGGCATTACAAGCCAAGCTGAATGCTCGGCTCCGCCTGATAGAAAACTTGAATGAAGAGATGCGTAGGATCGATGGGAATATCGAAAGTTCCACGCAGGAAGTGACCAAATTGCGGAGCAATCTTGAAGTATTAAAGATGCGCTATGCTCAAAGTGTTCGGTATGCTTATGCGAGCCGGACTTCTTCCTCTCTTTTGGCCTTTTTATTTTCTTCCAAAGATTATAATGACGCTATGCGTCGGCTGAAGTATTTGAAGCGCTACCGGAACTACCGAGAA
>JAFDYA010000064.1 GCA_018267675.1 Bacteroidota bacterium | reverse complement strand
CACTTCCATTACGCTTCCTAGTCCGGGCCAGGACATAGTAGCGTTTAACTTCACGGCATCAATAGCTAGTTTGAGCAATGGTATCCACCGTTTGTTTGTTCGCTCAGTAGATGCGGATGGGAAATGGAGTATCGTTAGTTCCAGGATGTTCTACAAGGAAGCAGCGCTTTCTAAAACCCTGGCGAAGGTGAATAAGATGGAATACTTTTTTGATACTGATCCGGGTGTAGGAAGTGGTAACAACATCAGTTTTACTCCCGGTCAGGACGTCAGTTTTACGTTCAATCCAATGATCGTAAGCCTTTCTACATCGGCCTTTCACCGGCTCTTTATTCGCAGTCGGGATAGTAATGGCTTGTGGAGTATCACCACGTCGCAGCTTTTCTATATTCCGGCATCTTTGCCGCCCGCTCCGGTAAAACTCACCAAATTGGAGTATTTTATTGACAACGACCCTGGCTTTGGTATGGGGACAAATGTGCCATTTACCTCTGGTTTTGATGTGACGATCAACTTTACCGCGCCAATTTCCGCGCTCAATAATGGTATTCACCGCTTGGTGGTTCGTAGCCAAGATTCTGTGGGTAGATGGAGCCATTCTAGTACGCAGATGTTCTATAAAGAGGCTGTCCTGAGTGCTTCATTGGCAAATATTACCGCTGCAGAGTATTTCATCGACACTGATCCGGGCATCGGGATGGGAACTAATATTTCTATTTCGGCAGGGCAGGATATCACATTTGCATTCTCCAGTAGCCTCACGGGTATTTCTGCCGGTATTCATCGCCTGTTTGTGCGTACCAAAGATGCCAATGGGAAATGGAGCTTAACCCAACCACAGATGTTCTACTATGAGCCGGTGCTCAGCCATCCTTTAGCCAATATTGTAGCAGCAGAATATTTTATCGATACCGATCCGGGAATCGGAGCCGCAACTAGTGTAAGCTTCACTTCGGGACAAGATGTGAGTTTCGCATTCACCGGTAGCTTGACAGGTGTGTCGCATGGGCTACATCGTTTGTTTGTGCGTACAAAGGATGCGAATGGCAAGTGGAGTCATACCCAGGCGCAAATGTTCTATTTTGAACCCGTGCTCAGCCATCCTTTGGCCAATATTGTAGCAGCAGAATATTTCTTTGATACGGATCCCGGCATTGGCAATGCTACGGCAGCAACGGTAACTGCCGGCCAAGATATCAATATCCCGATCACTGCTGCAATCTCATCACTCAGCGCGGGAATACATCGGCTGTTGGTTCGAACTAAAGATGCCAATGGTAAATGGAGCCACAGTATTCCGCAGCTTTTCTATAAGGAATCTGTCCTTTCGCACACCCCCGGCTATCTTAGCCAATTGGAGTATTTCTGGGATGTAGATACCGGCTTTGGCAATAATACCGCTGTATCTGTACCGCCAAGTACTGTAGATTTAGTGGGACACACCTTTACCGTCATTGTCCCCTCCGGCTTTGTCGGGAAGCACTACCTGTACATTAGAGCTAAGGATGATTGGGGCTTGACCACGGTTAAAGAAATCATCTTCCCAAGTTCATCGCTTCCAGTTACGCTGCTAGATTTCCGAGCACAAAAAGTAGATATAAAGGTGCAGCTGAGTTGGAATGTGGCACATGAGCAAGGAATGGCGAAGTATGTGGTGGAACGTAGTCGCAATGCCAAGGACTTTGATTCGATCGGTACTGTGAAGGCTACCGGTGCTTCAGACTATGAGTTGTATGATCCTAAGCCATACCAGGGACTCAATTTTTATCGGCTTCGGCAGGTAGAAAATTCGGGGCAATCCAAATATTCTGCAACCGTAACTATTCTGTTTTCTGAAATGGCAAGCTCCCTATCTGTTTATCCCAATCCGGCTACAGACCATTTCAGCATCAATGCTTCCAAAGCTTTGTCTAGTGTGACACTTACTGATCTGAATGGAAAGTCCGTCCGGAAATATGACGTTACCGGCAACTATTCATTAGGTGGTATAGCATCAGGGGTGTACATTGTTCAAGTATTGGATGCAGATGGTGTTGTTATTCTAAAACCTTTGGTTGTGAAATAGCATTTGCACCGGAGTATTTTGTAGCTTAATGGAGAAAGCTGGGATTAATTCCCCAAGCTTTCTCCATTTTTTTGCAATGGCATTAAACCCTGATTTTACCATCGGAATTTTGGCACAATAAAATAGAGAAAATTAGTTACTGCTGTACGTTAAACGAATAATGAGATTTTGTTTCATAGCAGGAAGTGGGCAAACTTAAGTTTGGACTAAAGAGGAAAATGAATGAAGCCAAGTAACTACTAGCCTAATATTGCACATCAAATCAGTTCATCCGTGTCCAATCCTCATTTTTCAGGAGTCCGCCATATTATTTTTGATTTGGGTGGAGTGCTCCTCAACCTAAATTATTTGGCCACAGAAGCGGCTTTCATTGCTTTGGGTGCTACAGAAATTAAGCAGCATTTCAGCCAGCTGGAGCAGTCCGATTTTTTCAATCTTTGGGAGAAAGGAGCCTTAACTAAACAACAATTTTTTGATGGTATCAGAGCGTTTGCAAACATTGAAGCAAGTGATACCGAGATAGCTCACGCTTGGAATGCTATGTTGTTGGATTTTCCTCTTAGGCGCCTACAGCTTTTGCAGCAATTGCAATTACATTTTGACCTATTTCTACTGAGCAATACAAATGAAATCCATTTAGAAGCCTTCAACCAAATACTAAAAGAAACGGTAGGTGTCCCTAGTTTGGCTCATTTTTTTGACAAAGTGTACTACTCGCATCAGATGGGTATGCGGAAGCCGGATGCAGAAATTTTCCTTAAAGTTTTAAATGATAATGGCCTGACACCAGAGAAAACCTTGTTTCTGGACGACAATCCGCACAACATCGCTGCCGCAAATCGCCTTGGGATAAAGACTTTGTTGGTAACAAATTCATTTGGGATGGAACAAATATTCCGGCAAAAAACCGGTTAGGTAAAATGGTTATTTCACCATTTCGTAGTCGATGTAATCGCCAGGCTTGGCCATGGTAGCTTTGGGCTGTGCCGGTGTATTAGGTTGATTATGCTTATTCATTTCCTTCATTGCGCTTTTTATGGTTCCATTTATGCTAATGGTCATTTTTGCCACCGGCAACACAAAGCGAAGCACAAAGCGAATGATAAAATAAAGGAATAATCCGAGCAACAACAACTTAATCATCCCTCAAAGGTAGCTACTACAAGAAATTGTGCGGTTAAGAAAAATATAATTGGGAGAAAGAGATACTAGTAGTTTTTGAACTGAATTTTTTGTACATTTGCAGCCGATTTAGATGAAATTAGAAAAAGGGGACACGGGTTGTTCCCTTTCTTTTTTGAAATGAAGGACTTGACACCACAAGAACAAAAAATAGTTGATTTACTCCAGCCCTTGATGGAAGGTAGTGATATCTTTTTGACTCAAATTTCCATCAAGCCGACGAACAATATTAAAGTGTATTTGGATGCCGACACCGGCCTAGATATTGCTCGTTGTGCCAAGATAAATCGGGGACTATATCACGCAATAGAGGAAGCTGGATATTATCCGGACGGTGATTTCTCGCTGGAGGTAAGCAGCCCCGGCGTCGACGAGCCACTCAGTTCCGTACGACAATACAAAAAAAATATCGGACGCTTCTTGGAAGTAATTTTGCAGGATGGTTCCATTCATTTAGGACAACTACAAGCTCTGAATGACAGTAGCATCGTCCTTCATATAAAAGGTACCAAAAAAGCTGCCCCCAAGGATGTGGAACTCAGTATTGACAGTATTAAATCCGCCGTCGTTCAAATAGTTTTCTAGTTTTTAAAATTAAGTAACAATAAAAATTTCAAACAATAAATAGTTAAGCATGGCCAGTATTAATCTCATAGATTCCTTTCAGGATTTTAAAGAAGCAGAAGCCATAGACAGGCCTACCCTGATGAAGGTGCTTGAGGATGTATTCAAGACCTTACTTCGTAAAAAATATGGGTCGGACGACAATTTTGATGTAATTGTAAATGACCAAACAGGTGACCTAGAAATTTTCCGTCATCGCCTTGTTGTCCCCGATGGAGAGTTGGAGGATGAACTTGCAGAAGTGCAAGTATCGGAAGCTGCCCGCATTGATCCCGATGCCGGATATGATGTTGGGGAAGAAGTTTTTGAAGAAGTAGATGTGATGGAGTTTGGCCGCCGGGCAATACTTGCCGCCCGTCAGACCCTCGCTGCGCGTATTGGAGACTTGAAAAAGAGTGCCCTGATGAAAAAATATGAAGATCGGGTGGACGAGCTTATTTCCGGAGAAGTTTATCAGATTTGGAAAAAAGAATTGCTCCTGCTTGATGATGATGGTAACGAATTGATCATGCCAAAAGCAGAACAAATACCCTCAGACTTTTTCAAAAAAGGGGAAACGATTCGGGCAGTCATTAAGGCGGTTGAAATGCGGAACAACAATCCGGTAATTATCCTTTCTCGTACCGCTCCGGCTTTTCTCGCAAAGTTGCTTGAGATTGAGGTGCCCGAAATAATGGACGGCCTAATCACCGTTCGTAAAATCGTTCGGGAGCCGGGTGAACGTGCAAAGGTGGCTGTAGAAAGCTATGACGACCGCATTGATCCGGTAGGTGCTTGCGTCGGCATGAAGGGAAGTCGTATTCACGGCATTGTACGGGAGCTGCGCAATGAAAATATCGATATCATCAACTTTACCAACAACACCCAATTGCTTATCCAGCGTGCCCTAACCCCAGCGCGTATCAACCATATTGAAATGGATAGTGAGAAGCAGCACGTCAATGTTTACCTGGAGCCGGATCAAGTAAGTCTGGCTATTGGAAAAAAAGGTACCAACATCAAATTGGCTCAGGATCTAACCGGATACACCATAGATGTTTTCCGTGATGTACAAGAAGTGGCTGGGGCTGAATTTGACTTTGATCTAGTAGAATTTGCTGATGAGATAGAGCCTTGGATTATTGATGAATTCAAGAGAGTCGGTTTTGATACTGCCCTAAGCGTTCTAGAACATTCGGTGGATGAGTTGGAGCGCCGGACTGATTTGGAAATTGAAACGATCAAAGAAGTTCAGGATATTCTCCGGAAAGAATTTGATAAAGAAATGTCGGAATCAGAAGCCGAAAGTACCCCTGATGCAGCGTCAGCCGAAGCAGGAGATGCTAACCCAGAGAGCGATGAAAAAGGGTAGTGTAAAGGAGCTATTGTCCACCTATTATGGCATATTCTGAATGATTTAGAAACGGAAAGCCTGGTAGCTCGGACAAATTACCGCTCCCATCAACGGAAAGAGTTAATTTTGTTCACTTTTTACCTATAGAAAAGGAAAAGAAAAGAAGGGCTACCAAGTCCAGCGTTTTTAAAGATTCGAATGTCAACAGTACAAAAAACACCTAGGTTGCTACAAGCAGCCAAAGAATTTAACATCGGAAAAGGAACCTTACTCGAGTTTCTACACGGGAAAGGGTTTTCTATAGACGATAGCCCCGCAGCAAAGCTGACGGAGGAGATGTATGCTGCTGTGGAAGCTGTTTATGCTCCAGATCGGCAAATTAAAAAGCGGAGTGATGAGATTGCGTTGCCAAAGACAGAAGTGCGCAAGCCAGAGCCTGTAGCTAAGGTTAAGGAAGTAATTGTAGCACCGGAAGCTCCTGTTGTTCCAATTGCACCACAGCCGGAGCCAGTCGTAGAAGTGGCTCCCGAGCCGGTGGTAGAAGCAGCTCCCGAGCCGGAAGTACAACCAATACCCGAGCCGGAAACTTCTGTAGAATCTGTAGTTGAAAATACTGTCCCGGAAATAGTTCCGGAAGAGGAAGAAAAGCCTAAGAAAAAGGCGAAGTCCAAAGAGAAAGAAGCGCCGGTTGCCATGGAGCCAATTGAAGAACCAGCACCCGAGCCGGCTTTGCCTGCTAGCACTGAATCGCCTGTTGATGAAGCACCTGTCGAAATTCATATTGAGACGAAAGCGCCAAAGTTGGAAGGGCCACATATCCTGGGAAGAATCAACCTAGAAGAACTTAACCAAAGCTCTCGCCCGAAAAAAGCAGCAAAAAAGGCAGTTGCACCGAAGGAAGCTTTAGCAACTAAAAAGACCGCTACAAAGAAGAAGACAGAAGAGGAAGTAGCACCGGCACAAACAACAACAAAAAGTGTAGCACCCAAAAAAGAGGCGGAGCCAAAAGTTACCCCTAGTCCCGAGCCTACCGAAACTGTTAAGCCGGAGGAAGTAAAACCGGAACATATCGGCATGAAAGCACCGCAGCTTTCTGGCCCGAAAATTATTGGACGTATAGAATTGCCCGTACCTGAAAAAAATTCAGGTGCTGGTAAGCGTGATCGAAAGAGAATCCCGATTGCAAAAAGAGAAGGAAACCGACCCGCAGGGACAGGAGGAAGCAGTAGCGTTACGATCGGTGCCAACCCTAATGCGCGGCCCAACGATAGAAGGCAAGGTGGCAACAATCCAAACAATAACAATGGCGGACGGGGTAGAACAGGTAGCCGGACACCGGACAACAAGCCTCAGGAAGTAGATAGCAAAGAAATACAAAGGAAGATACAAGAAACCCAAGCTCGCCTTGCCGGTGGTAGAAGTCATAAAGGAAATAAGGGCAAGTATAGGAGGGATAAGCGGGAAATGCTCGCTGAGAAACGCGCAGCTTTGGATAATATCGGCGAGGGAAATGTACTGCAAGTAACAGAGTTTATCTCTGTGAGTGACTTAGCCAATTTGATGGATGTTTCCTTTGCGGATGTGATCTCAAAGTGTATGGGGCTGGGCATCATGGTGTCCATCAATCAACGCTTGGATGCAGAAGTAATCGAATTGGTTACCGAAGAATTTGGTTTTGAAGCCTCGTTCATTAATTTGGAGCAAGAAGCCGATCAGGAAGCTGAAGAAGAAGTAGACGATCCGGAATCCATGATTCCTCGTGCTCCGATTGTTACCATCATGGGGCACGTCGATCATGGTAAGACATCTTTGCTGGACTATATCCGGAGAGCTAATGTGGTAGCAGGTGAAGCCGGAGGTATTACCCAACATATTGGCGCCTATCAGGTACAAACTGAGGCAGGCAAACGCATTACTTTCTTGGATACTCCAGGTCACGAAGCTTTTACCGCCATGCGTGCTCGTGGTGCTAAAGTTGCTGACGTAGCCGTGATTGTAATTGCTGCGGATGACGCAATCATGCCACAGACTAAGGAAGCGATATCACACGCGCAGGCAGCACAACTTCCAATGATTTTTGCCATCAATAAAATTGATAAAGAAGGCGCGAATCCTGAGAAAATCAGAGAGCAGCTTTCTGCAATGAATATATTGGTAGAAGAGTGGGGTGGTAAGTTTCAAAGTCAGGAAATATCCGCAAAAAAAGGCTTGAACATTGATCTCCTATTGGAGAAGGTAGGGCTTGAAGCTGAGTTGCTCGATCTGAAAGCCAACCCTGATCGGGATGCAAGCGGTTCTGTAATTGAAGCATCTTTGGATAAGGGGCGTGGTTACGTTGCAACCATCTTGGTACAAAATGGTACCCTCAATCAGGGTGACATGATCGTATCCGGCCAGCATTGGGGACGTGTGAAAGCCATGATGAATGAACGTGGTCAAAGAGTGACTACCGCAGGGCCCTCTACACCGGTCCAAGTATTGGGCTTGAATGGAGCACCTCAAGCCGGAGAGAAGTTCAAAATGTTTGGAGATGAAAATGAAGCGAAAGCTTTGGCCAACAAACGCAGCCAGATCATGCGCGAACAAGGTATCCGTGCACGGAAACACCTTACCCTTGACGAAATCGGTCGCCGCTTAGCTTTGGGCAACTTTAAAGAATTGCCGGTAATCATTAAGGGTGATTTCGATGGTTCTGTTGAAGCGTTGTCCGATTCGCTTCAAAAACTTTCTACTCCTGAAGTAGCCGTGAATGTGGTGATGAAGGGCGTTGGTGCAGTGACGGAAAGCGATGTAAACCTCGCAGCGGCATCAGATGCGATTATCATTGGCTTCCAAGTTCGGCCTACCATTCAAGCAAATCGCTTGGCTGAGCAAGAAAATATTGAAATCAGAACTTATAGCATCATCTATAATGCCATTAATGATATTAAGGGCGCAATGGAAGGCTTGCTCGAACCTTCGGTAGAGAAAAAAGTGGTGGCCAATGTGGAGGTGCGGGAAGTCTATAAGATTTCCGGTGTGGGTACCATTGCCGGTTGCTATGTGACCGACGGAAAGATTACCAGAAATACCAAGGTGAATATTATCAGAGATGGTATCGTGATTCATACCGGAGAACTGGCTTCCCTGAAACGCTTCAAGGACGACGTGAAGGAAGTGAATGCCGGCTACGAATGTGGTATGAGTGTACGGAAGTTTGAAGATTTACGTATCGGCGATATCATTGAAGGTTTTGATGAAGTTGAAGTAAAACGGACGCTTTAATCTCTGAGTAAACGTTTACTGATTTTATAGCCAATTAAAGCTGACTAAAAGCATTTTTCCTAATCTGAATAACACAGAATTTTGAGTTTTATGAAAATGAACAAACAAGTTTCCTATTCAACGCTTGCCCTCATTTTAATGGTTGTTACTTTTAGTGCGTGCAAGAAAGAGGGAAGTCATTCCCCGTATTCAAAAGTTACGCTCAGCTTTGAAAATGCGGTGGACGATCAGGCAATAAAATTTGGCGCTATCGACTATGTGAATCCTGCAGGGAATCAATATAGCGTAGATTTGTTGAAATACTACGTTTCCAACTTCGCCTTTGTGCGTGGTGACGATTCGGTGTTCAATTTCCAGCGCTATCTATTGGTGGACGCCTCGGATTCAACAAAATGGAGTATTACCCTTGATTCTATTCCAAATGGTGCTTTTAAAGCCTTACGTTTTTATGTCGGTGTAGATAGCGCTCATAACCACACCCTGTCGCAAGATGGTGCATTGGATCCCTCTCATGGTATGATATGGGACTGGAAGACGGGCTATATCTTCTTCAAGCATGAAGGATACTATAAAAATACTGCCGGAGTAAATACGCCGTTGACCCAGCATTTGGGTACCGATAATGGATTGGTGAAGGTGGAAATTCCGTTAAATGGTATTCCCTTGGATGGCGGCCCTGCTAATATGCATATTCGGTTTAACTTGAATGACGCCTATCGTAGCCCGAATAAGTTTGATTTCAACAAAGATGGTTTCCACATGTCATCTGGGGTTGGCGATGTTTTTTGGATAAAGGATATGGCCGACAATCTTTCCCGTTCCTTTTCTCTTCATCGTATAGATTAAGTGGCCTATGCGCTTCTATTTTTCACTAGTCGCAGCGCTTTTTTTTGCGCTCATTCTTACAGAAGGGTGTAAGCCGGATGCGCCAGGCCCAGGAACAACCGCCTATAAGCTGGATATTCCGAAAGGATTGCCGGCTATGCCAATTCCTACAGATAATCCGATGACAGAAGAAGGCGTTGCCTTGGGAAGGAAGTTGTTCTATGACCCCATTCTTTCCGGAAATAATACCCAAAGTTGTGCCAGTTGCCATAAGCAAGAATTTGCGTTTGGAGACAACAAAGCGCTAAGTTTAGGTATAGATGGTTTACCGGGCACTAGAAATGCAATGCCTTTAGCCAACCTGGGTTTTCAAAGAAAATTTTTCTGGGATGGTGGCGCCGCCGATATCGAAAGTCAAGCTATTGCACCGATTCAGAATCCCGTGGAAATGCATGAGACATTGCCAAATATGCTCAAGAAACTCAATGCAAGTAGTACTTACCCAGCATTGTTTGAGAAAGCATTTGGAAGTGCCACAATCACCACATCCATGGTCATGAGAGCTTTAGCTCAGTTTGAACGTACACTCATTTCCGGCAATTCTAAATGGGACAAAGTGCAACGAGGAGAGGCCAGCCTAAGCGCCGAAGAAGAAAGAGGAAAGGAAATATTCCTAGCCGAAGACAAGGGCGACTGCACCCATTGCCACAGTTTTGGCTCAACATTTTCCGATTTTGAATTCCGTAATACCGGCCTAGACTCGATCGCAATAGACGCCGGTAGATTCCTCATTACACTCCAGGCTACCGATAGCGGAAAATTTAAAACACCAACACTCAGAAACATTGCGGTGACTGGTCCCTATATGCACGATGGTCGCTTTGCTACCTTAGAAGAATGTGTGGACCATTATAATGTCAATTTTAAGAATGCTAAATATTTAGACGGCACGCTTGTAGAAAGAAAGAAAGGCTTATTAAACGCACAAGAAAAAGCTGATCTAATCGCATTTTTACACACCCTTACCGACAACGAATTTTTGCAGAATCCTAAATTTGCAAAACCAAAAGACTAATTCAGAAATAAGTCTTAGAAAGTGGGAACCATGTTCGCTCTTGATAAATTTTTTGTTGACCATGCCAAGAATTGTAGTCCAACTTAAACAGCCTGATTTTGGTTTTTCCGCAGTTGATGAAGCCGGTGTGGTGATCAATATGGACAATAGCCGAGCCGGAGGAGGGCAGGGGTATGGTATTAGTCCGATGCAAAATTTACTAGCTTCATTGGGTGGCTGTAGCGGGATAGACATCGTGAGCATTCTCCGGAAACAACGCCAAGCCTTCACTGAGCTTTGGATGGTGATAGATGGGGAACGAGAAAAAGATAAAGAACCGGCACTTTGGGAAAAAGTTCAGGTGAACGTACATATCCGCGGTACTGTGGATCATAGTAAAGCCGAACACGCGGTCAAGCTTTGTATGGAAAAATACTGCTCGGTAGCGGAAACCTTACGTCGGGCAGGATGCCAGATTAGCTGGCAGGTCATACTAGAACCAACTACCTAGCGATTTCGCATTTTGTATCAATTTTTGCAAGGGTAGCGGTAAGCTAGTTTTAGTTTTGCCTGAAATGTTGGAGAATATTCCTTCCGGAACCATGAAGTATAAACATCTCTTTTTTGACCTGGATCATACGCTTTGGGATTTCGAAACAGCTTCTAGAAGATCATGGGAACAGCTTTGGGATATTTATAATTTATCCAATTTACTCGATACTGATTTTGAACAATTCTATGCTGTCTATACCAAACATAATGACGAATTGTGGCGCTTGTTTCAGCAAAGAAAAATAGATAGAGAATTATTGCGTTGGAAGCGAATTTGGAATGCGTTTTTGGAATTCAATGTTTATGATCGGCCTCTGGCGGAGCAAATAAGCAACACATATCTGGATATTTTGCCCAATCAAGCTGCACTTATTCCACATGCCAAGGAACTCCTGGAGCATTGTAAGGGGAGATATCAGATGCACCTGATTACCAATGGCTTTGAGCGAACACAGAAACAAAAGATTCAAGTAGCTGGAATAGCGGATTACTTTCAAGAAATCATCACTTCGGAGCTAAGTGACAGCATCAAGCCGCAACCGGAAATATTCCTTTTTGCCCTGAAAGCTACTCAGGCTAGGCTGGAGGAAAGTCTGATGATTGGAGATGCCTATGAAGCAGATATCCTTGGAGCAATTGGAGTCGGTATGGACACGGTGTATTTTAATCCGGCCAAAGTAGTTCCTGAGCGGCGACCAACTTTTCAGATAGAATGCCTCAAAGAGCTTATTGAAATACTTTAAAACTGATTTCCGCAGTGTAAATTTCGGCCAAGCAACGAGTCCATAGTAGAATCAGGCTAAATCCAGATTGGACAGCAATAGTCATTATCGGCTGCTAAAAACACTTGCTATATTCCCAGGTTGTAAGAGCGAGGTAAAGCCGTGCTAGGATATCGTTGATTTCATCAGTTTAGAGGTTCATAACGCTGAGTATTGAGCTATTATGAAGAAGGTAATATTGGGTAGATTCAAACCACGTACTTAACATAATGTAAATTATGGAACAAAATTTGAAAACAACCTTGATCTTTCTTCCCACAATAAATTGCCAAGCTATGTGCGCTCACTTTTAAATGCTAAGAATAGCATAAACCCTACATCGGCCAAATAATATTTCTAACCTGAGCCCGACTAAAATTACTTGACAGGAATTAGATTAAATTACTGTAATTTAATAATATACAATTATTTTTTTTGTAATTAAATTAAGGCACCCCTATTTGTTTGATACCGGCAAGTAGATTTGGCACATCGTTTGATTACTTGCATTAACGATTGATTAACCTCATTTCGCGCAAACCAAATCCTACTAAATATCATCAATTTGTATTTTTATGATTATGAAGAGCCTGCAACTTTTTTTAACTTTCGGACTTTCCATCATACTGCTATTAAACCATGTATCACGAGCACAAACGCCATTCCCTTGCGACGGTACCATGTATTTGAGTAATGATACAACACTATACACGTACTCCACTTCAGGCGCTCAGACCAGAGTGTTCGGTATCGGTAATGTCAATGCACTTGCTTTTGCAAATGATGGTATTTTGTGGGCCTATGACCAAAGTTCCCCCAAGTCGGTTGTTATTGTGGGGGCAGATAGTACTAAGACCCCAATTAGCATCTCTGGTTTGCCAACTACAGGAATTGACTATAATGTAGGTGCCATTGATTCTAATGGGTATTATTTTATTTATGACGGCTCTGGGGCTGCACGCTTCTATATTATCGATACCGACACAGGTAGAACAACATACGGACAACTAGTAGATCCTACCGCTACGAGCGGTGTTACTCCTTATAGCTTGGATACTCGCTCACCGAAAGGAACACCAATTTCCCCCGGAATCCCTGCTGCTAATCGTAGGATTTTTTCAGATTGGTGTTTTAGTCCCATAGATGGTATGCTCTATACGGTTACAAATGACGCATCTGTCAATCCCCATAGATTGATAAAGTATAATCCTGTTACCGGTGCCATGACAGAAGTGACATCAGGACTGACAGGAGGTAATTCATCGTGTGGTGGTTTTCAAAAAAATATTAGCTTAGGCGCTTTATTTATTGATAGGTACGGTCATTATTTTGTGTTTGGTAATACATGTGGGTATCTATATTCAATTAATGTAAGTAGTAATACTGTTACGAAGTTATCCACTTCCTCAATCTCTTCGTCAAATATTGACGGCGCAAATTGCGTGAAATCTTTTGCCAATTTACCGATTAAACTTCTAGATTTTAGGACTTCAAAGTTGGGTAATATCGCACAATTAGTATGGACTACTGCGTTTGAAAAAGCAACGGAAGGATATGTAATAGAAACTAGTTTGGATGGAATGAGTTGGAATAGAAAAGGCTTTGTCCATTCGAAAGGAGCAAATGGGAATAGATATGAAGTTTCTGATTATACTTTTACCGACTTTTATCCATCAAATGGTCGGAATTTCTATCGCCTGAAACAAATTGATCTTGATGGAAAGTTTGAATATAGTCCGATTGAGATACTTAGTTTTGAAAATGATCCTCGGATCGATATCTACCCAAATCCTACCCAAGACAAAATATTGATCGGCGGCTTAGATATGAATGATGTGGTTAATGTTTATGATGTTTCAGGGAAATTGAGATTGACAACCAAAGCAAAAAGAAACGTAGTAGAAGTTTCTTTAAGTGGGGTCAACGATGGAGTTTATCATGTCCGAATCATTAAGAATGATGGTAGTGTTTATTCCCATAACATATTGAAATTACATTAGATTTTTTCTGAAAGACTCTTGGCATTTTCCAGGCTTTGGATTTGATACCCGGGAGTTTTCTATCTTAAATTGTTACAAATACCCAATTTTGTCGTTTTAGTTTGGATATTGCAGTATTAATCTTGTGATTTGCATTTAGTAGTCCGAAATTGGTAGATGAATTAGCGTAAAGTAAGCTTGATTGGAAAAAACAAGCTGTAAGTGCGTCCAAATTGTCGGTAAGAATTTTGATTCTAACTAATTTCTTGCCATATTTTTGCCGGCTATGTCTGTTCGTCGTTCTAGGGCACTTGCCTTCATTTTTGTTACTATTTTGCTGGATGTAATTGGTTTTGGAGTTATCATACCTGTTTTACCGAAGCTGATTTCTGAGTTGGGTCATGAAAATTTGGTTCATGCAGCACAAGATGGCGCCTGGTTGCTGTTTACATTTGCGCTAGCTCAATTCATATTTTCGCCGATACTTGGTGGCTTGTCGGACAAGTATGGTCGCCGACCAGTATTGCTGATTTCCCTTTTCGGGTTCGGTTTGGATTATATTTTCATGGCATTTGCACCCACCCTTGGATGGTTGTATGTGGGCAGAGCGATAGCTGGTATCACCGGAGCATCCTTCACTACTGCAAGTGCTTATATTGCAGATGTTTCTGAACCGGAAAAACGCGCACAGAATTTTGGCTTAATTGGGGCTGCATTTGGACTTGGCTTCATCATTGGCCCTGCTCTTGGCGGGCTTGTGGGAAGTCATTTTGGCATACGGGCTCCGTTCGCCCTAGCAGCTATTCTATGCTTTATCAATTTCGCATACGGCTATTTTGTCTTGCCGGAAAGCCTTCTGCCGGAGCATCGGCGTGGCTTCAATTGGAAGCGAGCAAACCCGGTTGGTTCCTTGCTACAATTGCGGAAATATCCTGTGGTAAGTGGCTTGGTAATTAGCCTTATATTATTATATATTGCAGCCCATGCAGTGCAGAGTAATTGGGCGTATTATACCATGTTCCGGTTTGGCTGGTCTGAGGCAACTGTTGGTATGTCGCTTGCTGTAGTTGGACTTTTAATAGGCTTGGTTCAAGGGGTAATAATCAGGTATTTAAATCCAAAAATTGGCGCAAAGAATTCGGTGTATATTGGTATGTCTTTATATGCTTTTGGTTTGGTTTTGTTTGCTTTTGCCGATACCAGTTGGATGATGTTTTTGTTTCTACTACCCTATTGCCTTGGTGGCATAGCAGGCCCTGCACTACAAGGGATAATTAGTTCACAGGTACCCAAAAACGAACAAGGTGAATTGCAAGGCGGGCTAACTAGTCTTATGGCTGTGACCAGTATCGTGGGGCCTTTATTAATGAATAATTTGTTTTACTATTTTAGTCAGCAATCTGCGCCAGTGTATTTCCCGGGGGCTGCCTTTATTGCCGGGGCGATTTTAGTGGTTGTTGCAACACTATTTGCTGCTACTACACTTCGACAACGCTATATTGTTGCTGACGGCCCCCACTCTACCAGTGACGTATAGGTATTTCTATATCGTTTGATTATCTAAAACCCAAAATAGTGTTAATGCATTGGGGGGACAACCGCCTTGGCATTTGGTTTGCTAAATACTTGGCATTCATTAAAAAACTAAAAAAATCATGAACAAGATCGTTTTGACATTGGCTTTAGCAACAGTTTGCAGTACTGGTTTTGCACAGAAGGGTTCCTTTTACGTAGGTGGTGCCGCGGGTTTTAGCACGAAGAACAACTCTACAGATAATAACGGGAACACGAAAGATGGCGTGAAACAAACTAGTTGGTCTTTCTCCCCAGAAGTGGGTACTTTTTTGACTGATAATCTGTCAGTTGGTATTGGTTTGAACTTTACAGGTTCTAAAGCAGATGCGCGGACAACAGTGAAAAACATCACGACAACGAGTCACACCGGCGCTACATTATATGCTCGTAATTTCTTTGGTAAGAATGCTTTCAAGCCATTTGTTGGTTTGAATGTATCTATTCTTCCTGGTAGCGGTAAGACCGAATTGGGCCCTGTGACTACTAAAACTAAATTGATGGATATCGGTGCTAACTTGAATGCCGGTTTTGCTTATGCTCTGAGCCCACGGGTAACGGTAGTAGGTTCTGTAGCAACACTTGGTTTTGCGAGCAGCACCTCCGAGGTAGAAGGTTCCAACGTTAAGAACAAATCAACCGAATTCGGGTTGGATGCCAACACATTAGGCAATCGTTTTAATGTAGGGGTTTACTATACCTTCTTGCAATAAGATCCGGATGTAGCCAATCTATTGAGCTACATTTACAATGTTTTAAAATTGATAATAGGCTGTCTCAATGTTGGAGACGGCCTATTTTTTTTGCCATAAAATGAATCTAATTTGTTTCAAAATGTCGTTAGATTTCCCGACGGACTTTGTTGCAAGTCCAATTTTCTACTGGGTATTTTCAATCATCAATAAATGAAGGCGCACCTTCTATTTGAATGATTTGAGATTTTCTCACATCAATTTCATAAAATAATAAATTGTAACAAAATGCTGAACAAATTTTACAAACACTTTTTCTTCCTGTCGCCAATACCAAGATCTGCTCCTGACCATTTCTGAAATATTAATTCTGATTTCAATACTCAAAAAGCTACAATATCCGTCATTTGCAATTCGTCTTCAATAACCTATTCCGCCCCCGCTTTGGCATCTAGTTTCATTTTTCGAAGTGCCGGTGCACGGAAATAGGTGATTCCTGCCACAAGCATCGTCATACAACCCCCGAAGACTACAGCGGGTACCAAGCCCATCCATTTTGCTGTGAATCCGCTTTCCACCTCGCCCAATTCATTACTGGAAGAAATAAACATTGTATTTAATGCAGATACCCTGCCCCGCATTTCATCAGGTGTATAGAGTTGCAAAATAGTGCCTCGTATCACCACACTCACAGCGTCAAAAGCCCCACTGGCTACCAACATGATCAAAGAAAGCCAAAAGTGTGTAGAGATGCCGAAAATGATTAGGGAGCCACCGAAGCCACAGATACAAAGGAGTAGTCGGATGCCGGGAGCTGTTTTTAATGGTTTATTGGCTAGGATAAAAAAGGTGATAATGGCTCCGATGCCGGGTGCTGCACGCAGCCAACCATACCCTATCTCGCCGACTTGGAGTATATCTCGGGCATAGGCTGGGAGCAGCGCAGTGGCGCCACCAAACAATACGGCGAACATATCGAGGCTTAATGCTGCCAAAATGACTTGAGTCCTAAAGACAAAGCGAATCCCCTCCCGAAGACTTTGCAATATGGGTTCTTTTGCTTTCATAACGATTTTCTGTGCCGGAATGCCCAGAATAGCAACAAGGGCAACAGATACTAGTACAGCCACCAAACCAAATCCGAAGAGTACACCTGCAAAGGCAATCATCAAGCCGCCGAGCAAAGGACCAATAATCGCGCCGAGTTGCCAGGCAGTGGAAGCCCATGTTGCCCCATTAGGATAGTGTTTTCGGGGAAGCAACAAACTCAAGATGGAAAAACTAGCGGGCGACAAGAAAGCTCTTAGTGAGCCGCCAATAAAAATGCCTGCATAGACCAGGTGTACGATCTGGGTGTGTTGCAAGCCGTTCAATGCTTGTTCCGAAGCTAGAAAAATATAGAACCCGCTAAGCAATAAGTATAGGGTGATACAAATGAAAATGATCTTTCGTTTCTCCCATTGATCCACCAAATGTCCGGAAATGAAGGAAAGGCCAATGGCGGGTACAGCCTCAAATAAGCCTAAAAGACCGACGGTAGCTACGTCGTTGCTCAATAGATACACCCAATACACCACGATTGTGGTTTGCATATTGAGCGCCATGATGAGGAAAAAGCGCGTCAAAAGATATTTCCGAAAAAGAGGATAGCGTAAGACACGGTTCTTTAATAAAAACCGAACTGAATAACCGGGCGACATACAGAATAGAATTGCAAACCTAAGCAAGATTTGAGTGGCGTTCTGTGGGATTTGTGGTGTAGGATAAACTTTGCCGCTCGGATACGCGGACATTCTACGACCTTCGCCGATAATGGGCTGGAGCAGACAGGTAGTTACCACAAGTATTTACCAAGCATTTGGAGAATTAAGGGCCAATCGCTTGCGGACGGCATTGTCGCTATCTGGCATCGCCATTGGTATCTTTTGTATTGTTGCAGTACTCACGGTGCTCAATAGTATGGAGCAACAAATCCAGACCAATGTTTCATCATTAGGATCAAATGTGCTCTATATCGGGCGCAAACCCTGGATGCCCGAGGAAGGTGTCTATAAATGGTGGGAATATCTACAACGGCGCCCACTGTCTCTTCGGGAGCTTCGGCTGATTGAGCGGAATGTGCCTGAAGTTGAGGTGGCCACTATGAGTTATGTACAAGCTGGTTTGAAACTAAAATCGGGAAATACAGAACTGGAAGGTGCACTCCTTTATGCAGTGACGCCGGGTTTTGATAAGATTCAGAATGTGGAGGTAAAAGACGGACGATATTTGAATAATCCCGAGTTGGAATCGGGCAGTTACAATGTTGTAATTGGTTCGGAAGTGAAGGAGACTTTGTTTGAAAATCGGGATGCACTTGGACAAATGATCCAGTTGGGTGGTCGGGCATTTCATATAGTAGGGGTGTTCAACAAAGAAGGCCAAAATCAGGCAGGATTCAATTTTGATAATGCGCTGGTCATGTCCTACGCTACAGCTGCATCTATGTACGATACGCATTCGATGAATTGGAGTAATGATCCGGTCATTATGGTTCGGGCTAAAGCGCAGACTTCAATTGAAGATTTGAAAGATGAGGTACGCGGATTGTTGCGCAGAGAACGCCGGGTGCAGCCAGGAGCCAAAGATGATTTTAGCATTAATCAGCTAGCCCAGGTGGCAGCAACCTTGGAGTCCATGTTTGCCACGATCAATGCGATTGGCTCGATTATAGGTGGGTTTTCTCTCCTTGTTGGCGCGTTTGGGATTGCCAATATCATGTTTGTAACCGTTAGAGAACGAACCAAGGTCATTGGGCTGAAAAAGGCAATTGGTGCTCGAAAAAATGTCATTCTCACAGAATTTCTGATTGAAGCGGTTACGCTTTGTCTGATTGGCGGAGTCATCGGCATTTTACTCGTATTTTTTATGGGGCTGGGCTTGACATATGCTGCGGATTTTCCGGTTAGCCTAAGTTTACGTCATGTGGTGATTGGCCTGGTTGTTTCAGCTGTTGTCGGTATCGTCTCCGGTGCGGTTCCAGCGTTGAAAGCTGCAAGATTGGACCCTGTTGTCGCGATTCGAAGTGCCTGATTTTTCGTTCCAAAACGTTTAGCAGTTTATCTTTAGGCCATGAATGAAAAAGCCGATCGATTGCTCTTGCTGGACAAAGAGCGTGTGACCCGGAAATTGCGCCGAATGGCTTGGCAGATTTGGGAGCACAATAGTCAAGAGTCGATTGTAAGCCTAGTAGGTATTGCCGGCGGTGGGTATGAAATCGCTCGGGAACTCTGTGCTCATTTAAAGGAAATATGTCCACTGGAATTGCAATTAGTGAAAGTATCATTGGATAAAGTAAATCCCAATCAACATCCAATTGAATTAGATGCTGAATTAAAAGGTAAATCGGTGGTGTTGATTGATGATGTGGCTAATTCCGGAAAGACACTGCTCTATGCGCTACAGTCGCTGTTATCTGGTGAGCCTAAAAGTATTTTAATTGCTGTTTTGGTGAATCGGAAGCATAAGGCCTTTCCAATCACTCCGGATATTATCGGCCAACAGGTAGCAACTACCCTTCAGGAGCATATTGAAGTGGTTTTTGAAAATGATCAAATTCAAGCATTTTTGGAATAGCACTCTTTACAATTCTTTTTTTAAAACTTTAAACGAAAATATTTTCTCCGATGATCACACTTGTGCTTCATGGCGGTGCCGGCAACATCACCCCTGCTATTATGAATGCTGAACAAGAACGACAGTACTCCCGTGGCCTACAAGCGGCGTTGGATGCTGGTTATAGTGTTTTGGCAAAAGAGGGTACAGCCCTGCAGGCTGTGGAAGCGGCGATAGTGGTATTGGAGGACAATCCGATTTTCAACGCCGGGCGAGGCTCAGTATTTACCAAAAAAGGGGTGCATGAAATGGATGCAGCCCTGATGAATGGCAGCAACCTCATGGCCGGAGCAGTGGCCGGTGTGCGGAATGTGAAGAACCCGATTAGGCTGGCAAGGGAAGTGATGCTCCATAGTGGGCATGTGATGCTCAGTGGAAATGGTGCGAATGAATTTGCACTCAAACAAGGCTTGGAGTTGGCACACGACGAATATTTTTTCAATCAGGATCGCTATGATCAATGGGTTGAAATTCGGGATAGTGATTTCTATCAATTGGATCATAAAGAGGATAACCTGAAAGGTACTATCCCCAATACTGATTTCAAATTTGGTACCGTGGGTGCAGTAGCCTGCGATGCACAGGGGCATATCGCTGCCGGGACTTCTACCGGAGGCATGACCAATAAGCGTTTTGGAAGAATCGGCGATAGTCCGGTGATTGGTGCGGGTACTTATGCCAATGATAGGACATGTGCCATTTCTTGTACTGGTCACGGTGAGTTTTTCTTACGCCGTGTGGTGGCTTATGATGTAAGTTGCCTGATGGAATATGGCGGAATGAGCTTGCAACAAGCTTGTGACAAAGTGATTGGCGATAAGCTGAAAGTAATGGGCGGAGAAGGTGGCCTTATCGCGGTCAATGCACAAGGCGCACATGTATTTTGCTTCAATTCTGCCGGTATGTACCGTGGAGTTCGGAACAGCGAAGGTGTAAATGAAGTAGCCTATTATGGCTTGTAGATTCCCGGAATTTTTTTTTGAAGATTTCGCGAAGTATATGTTTTGCTGGTCAGAACAGAACGAGCATTTAGCTGTCTTGACTTCGTTGGCGCATGGCTTCATAGAAGATCATCCCGGCGGCTACTGATACATTCAATGAGTCAAATTTTTGCACCATTGGAATGCGAATTAGCTGATCCGCCCGTTTGAGTACTTCTTTGGAAATGCCTTTATCTTCAGCGCCCATCACCACACAGCTTGGTAGTTTGAGCTGTGCTTCATGAACGGGGATAGAACCGCGCATTTCTGTGCCGAGTACTTGTATTCCGTTCAGGTGAAGTACGTCTATCGCTTGCTGTACTGATGGGGTACGCATCAATAGCACTTTATGTAAGGCTCCTGCGGATGCCTTTATCGCATCCTCTCCCAGGGAGGCTGCGTGGGAACTGGGCAAGATGAGTCCTTGCACACCACTACACCAGGCAGTGCGAGCAATTGCACCAATATTCCGGACGTCGGTCAGCCCATCTAATAAGACAAATAAGGGAACTCCACCTGCATCAACAACGTGGTTGATGCCATCTTGTAGGTCCACATAGTGGAGCAAACCGGCTAGGGCTACGACACCTTGATGTTGCCCTTTGCTTAGCCTATCCAGTTTCTCTACTGGCACTTGGGCAAGGGGGACGTTGAACTGTGCGGCCAGCTGTTTTATTTTGGTAATTTCTGCGCCGTTAGCCGAGCGAAGTAGAAAGATTTTTTCAAGAGCTACCCCGCCGGAAAGTGCCTCCACCAAAGGGTTTCGGCCAATAATCAATTTTAATGGCTTTGCCTTAGGGCTGTGGCGGTCATACATTGGTCAGAAAGATTAAGCCATTGTGTGGAATACTTGTTGCACGTCATCATCCTCTTCCAGCTTCGCAATGAGTTTGAAGACGTCATCTTGTTGTTCCTGGCTGATTTCAAGAGTATTTTCAGGGTGCCATTCTACTTCGGAAGAGATGACGGAAAGTCCTTTTTCTTCGAGTGCCTTTTGCATATTTCCGAAGTCGGTAAATCCGCAACGAACCACCACATTTCCTTCTGCATCCTCCCCTACTTCTTCCAGACCAAAGTCAATCAATTCTAGTTCTAAATCCTCCATGTTGATACCTTCCGGTTTCAGCTTAAAGACGCCCACATGATGGAACAAGAAGCCGACTGAACCGCTATTGCCCAGATTTCCTCCTCCTTTGTTGAAAATGCTCCGGACATTGGCAACTGTTCTTGTTGTATTATCGGTAGTCGTGACGACCATCAGGGCGATACCATGTGGGGCATAACCTTCATAGAGTACCTCGTCATAGTTGCTGGTATCCTTACCCATTGCGTTTTTGATGGCAGACTCTACCCGATCTTTAGGCATGTTGTAGCTCTTTGCATTTTGCATAATGCGGCGGAGCATGGGGTTGTTTTCAGGGTCCGGGCCTCCCTTCTTTACTGCGATGGCGATTTCCCGTCCTACACGGGTAAATTGCTTGGCCATGCGGTCATAGCGAGCGAACATAGTGGCTTTACGGACTTCAAAAATGCGACCCATATAGAATTTAGATTTAGCGCTTTATTTGGTTTAAAATTGGCGGCAAAATTAAGAAAAATTCACCGTAGAATGTAGTATTGGCGGCAAAAGCAGTGCTTCGTGCAATTTGCAAGCGTCTTCGTTTTCCGTTAGTGCCAGGAATCATTATTTCGGGACATAGACCAAATACTTTTCTTGAAAAAATTCTTCGGCAAACAGTTCTGAAATCGCGAGCATTCTCGGTTTTAGGCCACTGTCGGCAAATTCTTGAGTCAAATTGCCGCCTTTCAGGCAAATCAAACCATTTCGATATTCCTCACTTTTCTTACCTACCCGTAGCATCGGTTTCACCCAGCCCCAAAGGCTACCTAATGGTGCCACCGCGCGAGAAACGGCAAAGTCGAAATTCCGACCTTTAAGCTCTTCCACTCTACTATGAATGGCGGTTACATTTTTTAGGCCAATAGCTTTTGAAACTTCCTGAACTACCTTAATCTTTTTGCCAATGCTATCACTCAATACAAATTCAACCTCGGGAAAAAATATAGCAAGTGGAATTCCCGGAAATCCGCCGCCAGTACCGATATCAACTACTTGTGCTCCGTCATTGAAGTTACACACAGCAGCAATAGCTAAAGAGTGCAAAATATGCTTTTCATAAAGCGAATCGATATCCTTGCGGGAGATGACATTAATCTGAGCATTCCATTCCTTGTAAAGGGGCATTAGTGCAGCCCATTGGTTCTTTTGGTGTTCCGTGAAGCCGGAAAAGTATTGGTAGATTACTTCCAGCGCATTTTGTTCTTCCATAAAATATAGGGGGCAAGTACGGCATTATAACAGGTCCAGCAAAATAAAAAAAGTAGCCAAGAGCTATAGTTACTGAGCAATTGCAAGCACTTTGTAGCGTGATGTAGTAGCCAACAATAGGCGCATATCGGGAGGGAAAAGACACAAAACAAAGCAAACGAGTGCGGAAATATTAGCCCGAAATAGCCGAAGGATAGGAGCCACCAGAGGGCAAGCGAAAGGGCCCATAGCCCTAATAGCAATTTAACCCGAAAGGGGTAGAATT
>JAFDYA010000063.1 GCA_018267675.1 Bacteroidota bacterium | reverse complement strand
TCCTTAAAAAAATAAGAAGTCATGGCTCGCGTTTGTCAGGTTACCGGTAAGACACCCATCAAAGGACATAAAGTATCATTTTCCAACAAAAAAGCATTGCGTCGCTTTTTGCCCAATTTGCAAACTAAACGCTTCTTTTTTGCCGAAGAAGATCGTTGGGTAACGTTGAAGCTTTCTTCCCATGCTATTCGCATTATCAACAAACGCGGCCTAGCTGCAGTGGTGAAGGAACTTCGCGCATCTGGTCAAACTATCTAAATATTTCTAGTCGGATTGCACCTGCAGTTTGGCTAAGGCAGCAAATCATTACAATAATTCATTACAATGGCTAAGAAAGGGAATCGCGTTCAAGTAATATTGGAATGCACCGAGCATAAGAATAGTGGCCTTGCGGGTACAAGTCGCTATATCACTACCAAGAACAAGAAAAACACACCTGAGCGGATTGAGCTGAAAAAGTTCAACCCAATCATGAAAAAGGTGACGGTACACAAAGAAATTAAATAAGCCACCCGAAGGCTCATCATAGCCCGGATAGCATCGTTAAAATATTAAATAAAGAACGCCATGGCAAAAGCAGCGAAAACCGCGATTAAAAAAGACCTTAAACAATCTGCAGAGGCAAAAAACTACTCTAAAGTGATTAAGGCTGTGCGTAGTGCTAAGACAGGTGCTTATACCTTCAAAGAAGCAATCGTACACAAAGATAAAGTGAAAGACTTTTTAGCAGCTACTAAGTAAGCCGCTCCATATCTTTTTAAGAAAGCCGCAACCAAAATTGTTCGCGGCTTTTTTCGTTGATATCATCAGCATTCCCGCTAAACTTATTGTTTAGGTTTTTTTTTGAAATCGTCTGGAAAGTCTTCATTTTCGCCAAAAACTTTGGTTATTATTATTCCTTTGGCCCCCCTTACGATCCAAATTGTAATTGATGTCGCTTGACTTTACCTAGAATGAAGACCAGTCAATTGACTTTCACCCGATTTGTGGCAGCCATCGCCATCGTAATCTACCATTATGGCCAAACGGTGTATCCATTCAAGCTCCCGTCCATTTCGTTCCTTTTTGAAAATGCAAATGTCGGGGTAAGCTATTTTTTTATCCTTTCCGGCTTTGTGATGATATTGGCATATGATGGGAAGGGCAAACTTAGTTTTAAAGACTTTCTAAAACGGCGATTGGCGAGAATCTACCCTGTTTATTTGCTAGCCCTTTTAATGCTGTTGGTCGTCTATATGCTTTTCTATAAAAGCAGCCATTTCAAAGAATTTCTTTTGAATCTTAGTTTGCTCCAAAGTTGGTATCCTGGATTTGCACTCTCTTTCAATTTTCCGGCATGGTCCCTATCGGTTGAGCTGTTTTTTTATCTGTGTTTTCCATTTGTTTTTAATTATTTATACAGAAGTCTCTCCTTTAGAACGCTTGTAGTTCTTGTATCTTTTGTTTTTGCCCTGAGCCAGGTAGTGCTCCATCTACTGCCCCATTCTGGCTTGTTTAGTGGCCACCCAGAGAAGCTCCACGATTTGATTCTATACTTCCCGCTTATGCATTTGAATGAATTTTTGGTCGGGAATATTACCGGAATTTACTTGCTTCAAAAAATGAAAGTAAGAAATTATGATCTACAAATAGTTGCCCTAGTTATTCTGATGATTTGTTTGATCAAATTCAATCCGGGAATTAACTATCATAATGGGATGTTGGCTTTTGTTTTTGCCCCATTTCTTTTGTTTCTTTCTGCGAACAATGGGATCGTTACAACTATCTTTAGGAAGAGAATTTTTGTATTCCTCGGTGAGATTAGTTATGGGATCTACATTCTCCAGCCTCCTGTATTTAATTGGGTAGATGTTACCCTTACTCACTTAAATATTAAGTTCTCGGAATCGTATGTACAGTTCTTCATCTCATTGTCGGTACTCGTCATTTTTTCGGCTTTGTGCTATAAATTTTTTGAAACCCCGATCCGGCGCTGGATTGTCCGTTTGTGAAAATGCCCAAAAGGGCTCAAGGCTTGCTCGTCGTTCCGCCTGATTGGACACTTTAAGCTGAGAGCGCGGTATTTGTGATATTTGGAGCGTGCAGTATATTGCATTCAAATACCGGCATAAAAAATTGTCGCTTTAAAGTCAAAACATTTGTATAATCAGCTTCTGTTTCCTGCTTTTCACCGCATCCTGTCTTGTGCTTCATGGATAGGAGTTTAATATTTTTCATAAAACGCAACATAGTTTCTGAAATGCGCTTCATTATTTCGTTCGTTTGCCTTATATCCTTAAGCATATTAGGAAGCATTTGCCTTGCACAATCAGGCCAAAACAATTTTTATGAAAATGGAGGAGCCTATCCAATGGCACACAGTGATGCCCATATTCCTTGTATCACACCGGAACAATACGTCTTGCTCGAAGCATCCTGCAAAGCCAATATTGCAAAGCTTGGTCTGAACCAGCCTAGCGAAAGTAAAGTAACCAAGACTTCTTTAAACTGGCCATTACGGGCGGCATCCGGATTCAAGGATTGTGGCTATTATAGCATCAGTGCCTACGTGGACCAGGATACTACTGCTGGCATCAAGGACTATAATTGCGGCACTAATACCTACAATGGGCATTTCGGAACAGATATCTTCAGCTACCCATTTTCCTTTTTAAAGATGGATAAAAACCAGGTGGAGGTCATCGCCGCTGCGCCCGGCACCATCATCAATAAAGCGGACGGCAATTTTGATAAAAACTGTGCTGGAAACAGCCTTCAGGCAAATTTTGTTGCCGTGCAACATACCGACGGTTCGATAGCGTTCTATTTCCACATGAAGTCTGGCTCGGTCACGACTAAAGCAATTGGGCAAACGGTCCTAGCTGGTGAGTACCTAGGTATCGTTGGTAGTTCCGGCAACTCCACTGGGCCGCATTTACATTTTGAAGTGTGGAGTGGCTCAAGTGTTGCTACCCGAATAGACCCTTATGCCGGCTCCTGCAATCTCCTTAATGGCAGTACTTGGTGGACAGCTCAAGCGGCCTACAGAAATCCATCCGTCATCAAAGCAGGAGTGCACAAAGCACCGCCCATCTATCCACCTTGTCCCGCCACGGAAATATCGAACGAGGATACTTGTTTTATGCCGGGAGCAAACGCTGTATTTGCAATATTTCTACGCGATGAGACGAGTGGCATGACGGCCAAAATGCAGATCTTGGATGCAAGCTCGAAGCCTGTGTCCAGTTGGCAAACGAATAGTACGAACAACCACAACGGGAGCTATTGGTATTGGACAAGAACTTTGCCCAGCACCAAGGGCCGCTACACCTTTGAGGTAAGTTATAACGGGACTACTTGCAGCAAGAGCTTTTGGATAGATTGCAGCTTGGCACCAACAGGCATAGAAGGGATGGCTGAAGCACAGCAGATTGCCGTATCCCCCAATCCTGTCCATAGCTTTTTTACTGTATCCGGAAGCCAATTGAGCGGTAATACCTGTCAGGTTACTTTGACAAACGTATTAGGGCAAACGGTATTGACGGATCAGCCTAAATTATTGAATCGGTCATTGTTCAAAACCTATCCTGTCACGGATTTGCCGGCAGGTATGTACTATCTTAGTATTGAGGCTGGTACCTTCAAAAACATCCGGCGGCTATTTATTGCTCACTAAGTTCTTGCGTCGTCGTGTATTGTTGAGCATATTATAACGAAAGCGCGCTGAGCGGTGATTCAGAACTGCCCCGAAAGGCATTATAGTAGCAAGTTCATTTTTGCTTGACCGGCAAACAAATTTTTCCCTAGATTTGTAACCACTGTCTAAGGTTGTATCATTTGGTTATGAAAGAGTATTTGACAATTTCTGAGCTTGCTAAAATGTTGAAAAAGAGCACAAAAACCTTGCGTCGTTGGGACGAGGAAGGGAAATTGTACGAATATAAAAATAGCTATCTTGCCTTTTTTGCGTAAAATATTTTCATCATAGCAATGCAAAACGGACTATATGAGCAGCTTGTAAATAAACTAGTTACAGCTCAGATTAGTCGATTGGATCGTGAGATATTTTTTATTAAGGAAGTCGCGATTGATAAAGCGGAAGCTGCAAAAGTGCTCAGTCAGTATTTGAGCACAATAATAAGACATGGTTTAAGTCTAATTTCTGGCGATGATGCGCTTGAACGGCAAATTAATTTAGCAAACAAACTTATTATTTTACTTAAAGATGAACTCAGCGATAATGACTTTGAGGATGATTTAATTGAAATAGAAGCTAAAATATTGACTGCTGTTTTTTCAAAAATTGATTCTGGAATTTCAAATTTTGAAAATTATTTAAAGCAGGTTACTCCTTATACCAGGTTGGTTAACAGTGAATTGTTTACAGGTAGTCATTCAGGGATTTCCTTAGAAAGTGAACTAAAGAAAGAAATTCTTTCTGCGGATAAGATCAATTTTTTAGTATCGTTTATCAAGTGGACGGGCATTAGAATATTTGATAAAGAGCTTCGTGAATTTACGGAACGTGGGGGCAAATTACAGATCATCACCACTTCCTACATGGGAGCAACTGATTTAAAAGCCATTGAATTTTTATCCTCCCTAAAGAACACCGAGGTAAAAGTCTCCTACAATACAGATAATGAACGCTTGCATGCCAAGGCCTATTTGTTTTATAGAAATTCGGGGTTTCATACAGGATATATTGGGTCGTCCAATCTCTCCCGTTCTGCATTGACAAATGGCTTGGAATGGAATCTGAAAATAACAACCAAAGTAATTAGCCATGTAATTGATAAATTTCAGAAAACATTTGATACTTATTGGCAGGATAAGGAGTTTGAATTCTTTGATAGAACAAGGGATGTAGATAAGCTGAAGCGGGCTTTACGCTTGGAACGGGGGACAGAGGGACAAAACCCCATATTGTTTTTTGACATCAAACCCTTCCATTACCAAGAAGAAATCCTGGAAAAGTTAGCAACTGAGCGAAAAGTACATCATCGCAATAGGAACCTTATTGTTGCCGCAACAGGAACTGGAAAAACGGTAATTTCTGCCTTTGATTTTAAACGATTCCTACAGGGAAATCCATCCGCTAAATTACTCTTTGTTGCACATAGAAAGGAGATTCTGCAACAAGCACGAGCCACATTTCAAGCGATACTTAAAGATCAAAATTTTGGTGAATTATGGGTTGATGGCTTGGAGCCGGAACGGTATAATCATGTGTTTGCGTCCGTACAAACACTCAATAATCTACAATTAGACCGCAAGTTTGGTGCTGGCTATTATGATTTTATCATTATTGATGAAGTGCATCATATAGCCGCCTCAAGTTACCGTTCAATTTTAGGGCAATTCGAACCAAGTATTCTTTTAGGGTTAACAGCCACTCCCGAAAGGATGGATAATGCCGATATCTTAATTGACTTTTGCGATACCATTGCTGCGGAAATTCGATTGCCTGAAGCATTGAATAGAAAACTTTTATGCCCTTTCCAATATTTCGGTGTTACGGATAATGTAGATCTTTCTCAAGTAACTTGGAGAAACGGGAGATACTTGCCAGGAGAGTTAACAAGATTATATACCCAGAATGATCTTCGAGTAAGGCATATTTTAAACAATATTGCCCGGTATCTTAATGATATAAACCAAGTACGGGCATTGTGTTTTTGTGTCACACAAGAGCATGCACAGTATATGGCGGAGAAATTTACGCTGGCCGGGCTTAGGGCGGACTATCTAGTAAGTTCTCGGAATAATGAACGAGATGAATTGAGAAGAAGGTTTAGGCAGAAAGAAATCAACTATTTGTTTGTTGTCGATATTTTTAATGAAGGCATTGATATCCCCGAAATTGACACAGTACTTTTTCTCAGGCCAACAGAAAGTCTAACGGTTTTCCTCCAACAGCTGGGCCGGGGATTGAGACTATCTGAAGGCAAAGATTGTCTAACCGTTTTGGATTTTGTCGGGAATTCTCGGCCGGAATATGATTTTGAAGGAAAGTTTAGAGCCTTAATTGGGAAAACAATTACGTCTATTCAAAAGGAAATAGAAGATGACTTCCCGCATTTACCCCTTGGCTGCTCGATAGTTTTGGAGAAAAGAGCAAAAGAGTTTGTTTTGGATAATATCCGAAAAGCCACTTCCATTAATACAAACCAACTTATTCAAAAGATTCAGAATTTTCGACACCAGAGTAGTCTCCCATTAACCCTACATAATTTTTCTAGGTTTTATAATATTCCGCTTCCCCTTATTTACAAAAGAGGCTGTTGGTCAAGGCTGTGTGCGCAGGCGGCTCAGTTCGATTTTGACGACGCAAACGAGCAAGAAATCCAGCGGGCAATTTGTAAAAAATGGATGTCCTGTCACTCCCTCTCTTATTTTGAGTTGATTAAAAAATGCGCGCTCCAAGATTTTCAAGTTGATTTGGAGACGTTTTCTGAACACGAAAAGCAAATGTGTTTGATGCTCCATTATGATGTTTGGCAAACTTCAGGAGGGGCTGAATCGCTGGAAAAAAGTATCCACGCAATCGGGAGAAACATTAGGTTGAACCAGGAGATTGTGGAACTTATGGGCCTACTGATCGGTCAAATAAATTATTTGGAAACGGAAATTGTTCTACCTTATTCGCAGCCGTTAAAGGTTCATAGTAGATATACCAGAGACCAAATACTTTCGGCATTCGGTTTTAGTACCTTTGATACCAAGAGCAGTAACCGAGAAGGGGTTGCAGTTTCAAAGGATAAAAACACAGAGTTGTTGTTTATCACATTAAATAAGTCCGAAAAGGAATTCTCACCTACAACCCTCTATGAAGATTTTGCAGTTAGCGAAAATTTATTTCATTGGCAAACGCAGAATAGTGTAAAGCCAGAGAGCGAAAAAGGTCTTTCCTATATTCATCATCAGCAAACAGGGAAGAAGATACTTCTTTTTGTTCGGGAAAAAGCCGAAGATGAATACGGAAATACAATGGGCTTAGTATTCCTGGGCGAAGCGAAAATCAGTGAATATTCCGGCAGGCAACCCATGAGTATCAAATGGCTACTCAACGAGCCGATGCCCCCCTATTTATGGCGCGACTCAGCAAAGATGGCAGTAGGCTAGAGCAAGTTATCCCTACCATTTTTACTTCTATTTTGCCTAATACCTAAGAATGAAATTTACCATGAGCATTAATTCCTCCGATCTATTCCCCAGTATAATTTTTGCCGAATAGTCTGTAGGAAATTATGCTCATCTGGGCGCACAAGGGCGATTGTGAAAATTTCTTTGCGTACCGCTATTTGCACCCCACTTGTGATTGTCTCTTGGCGAGAGTCCAAGGTGGCTAGGAACTGCGAAGAACGGCCTTCTACCTCAAAGGAAATGACACTATCATCGCTCACAATAATGCTTCGGGTGTTGAGGTTATGCGGAGCCACCGGAGTAATCACAAATGATGCTGCTTGCGGAAAAACAACCGGGCCGCCACAACTCAAGGAATAACCCGTGGAACCCGTTGGTGTCGCTACAATCAAGCCATCCGCCCAGTAGGTGTTTAGAAATTCGCCATTCAGGTAGGTGTGGATCTTAATCATGGACGAGGTGTCCTTGCGGTGAAGCGTAAACTCGTTGAGCGCAAAGGGCGCATCTGCAAATAGGGGTACAGAGGCATCCAAATGCAAGAGGACACGCTGCTCTATGCTGTAGGATCCGCGCACCAAGGAAAGGATCGCCTGCTCCATTTCCTCGAGTGGTATCGCCGCAAGGAAGCCTAATCGACCCAGGTTAATCCCAATCAGGGGAATACCGCTATTCCCAACAAAACTGATCGTATCCAACATGGTACCATCACCTCCCAGCGAAAGCAACATATCCGTGGTGCGCGGTAAGTCTTTGTGTCCGGTAAACAACAAGGGAGCTTTACTGAACACAACATGGGGCTGCATTCGTTCATAAAACTCCTGAAACACGATCATGCTTATCCGATGACTTTCCAAAAGCTCAACCAATTGCTGGAGTGTGCCAATATCAGCCTCGTCAAAACTTCGGTTATAGAGGGCAATTAACATCTTGGCGTGGTTCTTGGTTTTTTATGGGAATCGGCTGTAGGAAAGGATTTCCGGAGCATTGGAGCTACAAAAACTATTCGCTATTGAGGTGTAAATATAATCCGTATTGCCCCAGATGGTTCACAGCAGCTTCAATTCTGATTTTTAGATCGTAAGCACTCACGATGTCTATTCCGATGCCGGCAGCATAAAGCCACCGATTGGATAAATTGCCACTTGGCGTATAGGGATTATACGCGTAACCGGCATCTGCAAATAATTTGGGATAAAGGCGGAGCGGCAAGCTGGGTAGGTAGCGAAAGGGAAGCCTGGAGAAGGTTTTTGATAACAATTCATGCTTAAGATCTAAGCGGAGCAGGCCATAATGAGTACCGTCCATCACATAATATTCATAGCCCCGTACATAGTCTGTTTTTGTACCCAGTGCAGTTTGGAGGAAATAGGGCACTTTGTCTTGAAAAGAAAGCCGACCACGGAAAATGACGCTGTAAAAGTCCTTCTGGCCAAGGCTTGGGATATGTCCGAAGAGACCAGCTTCCGTGCGGAACTGAAGCTGCTGTTGCATGTGCTCAGTACCCTGCCGGAAAAGGGCATAACTCACCGTCTTGAACCCTTTGAGCGGGTAGTTCCAATTGTCCACGAGGTTGAGGTCTAGGCGATAGCTCAACTCCAAATAGCTTACCGCATTCTTTGGCTCAGCATTGAAATCAGGGTTCAGTGCCAAAATTGTATCGGAAACTGCATTGTGTAGCCAGGACAAACTGATACTATGCTTCAATGCATAAGCAGGGCGATAGTACCAAGCGGCTCCTAGGTAATAGTTGCGGACGATATGTTGCCCAGGGAGCTTGGCAAATTGCTGTTTGTCTTGGACGGTTTTATAAGCCAGTTCGCCGCTTTGTGTTATCCCGCCAAATAGTCCAATGCCTTGTTGTTGTCGTTTGTCCACATAAGGACGGGTGTATTCCAGCCCAAGTTGTTGGGTAAAGCCCGCTTGAACAATGGCGGTTAGGGTTTCTAAATTTCCCCGGAAATTATTGTTAGACACTTTCATGCCAATGTTTATCCGGCGCAAGTCGGCATTCTTTTCCGTCCACCATACATTGAAATTACGATCGGCCAATTGGAGGATGGGACGTGGAAGGTAGTAGAAGCGCTCGCGTAGGCTCACGAGCAAGGCAAGCCCAGAATCGGTCTTCTGGCTGCTCAAATCAACTGAAGTGAATAAGCTTAGGTTGAGGAGGCGGCGCCTATTTTCTTGCAAAAGTTCGGGAAGCACTTCGGTTGAAACAATGTCGCCCTGGTGCACATTCATCTCACGGAGAATGATGCTGGGTCGAGTGATGTCATTGCCCTCAATACGGATATGTTGGATGCGTACCTGGTCCGCATTTTGCCCTTTGAGGGGCAAAACTAAAATCAGTCCCAATAGGAGGGTCAAGATAAAAAAGCGGAACAGCATTATTATTGGGGCTGCAAGTTAATAGTGTCCTATTCGTATTGTAACAAATTGATACTTTCGCTTAGTGAAAAACATCTTCCTATTCATCCTCCTCACGAGCGCCATTGGTACCAAGGCACAGCCACTGGGCTACTATAATGCTGCTTATGGACAGAGTGGCGAGAGCCTACGTGCCGCGCTGGCATTGATCATCCGGCCGCATACTGTACTGAATTATGGTGGCAATGTGCTCCCGAACACCTGGGAGTCATTTAAAACGACCGATGTGCGCCCAGATGACGGAAAGGTATGGGACATCTACTCCGATAGGCCAGGAGGCACACCGCCGTACGAGTATGACTTTGGCCAACGTTGCGGCAATGGTTCCGGTCATGAAAATTCCTGCTATAACCATGAGCATGTATGGCCACAGAGTAAGTTTAATGCACAATTGCCCATGCGATCCGATTTGTGGATCGTCTATCCCACCGATTATTATGTGAATGGTCAACGGAGCGATTGGCCCTATGGCGAAGTGAATAGTCCCAGCAAAACCTTTATGAATGGCTCCAGACTTGGGGCGAATAGTACATCGGGAGCCCCTACCGGCACAGCGTTTGAGCCAATTGATTCTTTTAAAGGAGATGTGGCGCGGAGCTATTTTTATATAGCAACCTGCTACCGAAACGATAGCTCGGATTTTGAAGAATGGGAAATGGCGGATAAGGTACGCCTGAAGCCTTGGGCGATTCAGATGCTCCTACGTTGGCATCATGAAGATCCGGTGAGCGCAAAGGAAAAAGCACGAAACGAAGCTGCCTATTCGATACAAGGCAATCGGAATCCGTTTATTGATGAGCCGCAATTTGCAGATTGTATCTGGGCGGGCAATTGTAGTGGCCTGAGCGTGGTGCAAATCCCGAAAATACCGCTTCAAATAAGTCCCAACCCTGCAAAGGATCAGATACAGCTAAGCTGGTTCGGAAATATGGAAACGGATGGATTGGATTTGTCCGTTTTTGATCTATGCGGTCGATCAGTGTGGCATCAAAGGATGAAAGGGCAAACTCAACTCGATCTGGATGTGAGCACTTGGCCTAGAGGCTTATATTTTCTGCAATTGAAATCGGTAAAGGGGAGTAGTTTTCAACGAATCGTACTGGAGTAGAAAAGCGCCAAGCAAATTTCTTTAGGATAAAGTACAGGCGCGACCGAAGGTCGCGCCTGTACTAGAATTCAATGGTCAGACTATTTAATCATCCCAGCCCAGATTAAGCCTAGTATGACCAAACCTGCAAGAATCCGATACGCCCCAAATGCCCGAAAACTATGCTTCTGTAGGTATTGGATGAAGCTTTTGATCGCAATCAATGCAACGACAAATGCAATCAAATTGCCGACTAGCAATTGAGGTAGCTCATTGCCCTGAAATTGGTACCCTTCTTGTTTGAAATCCAATAGTTTCTTGGCTGTTGCCGCAAACATTGTGGGTACAGCTAAGAAAAATGAAAATTCGGCGGCTAGATTTCGGGTTAGCTTTTGCTGTAAACCACCGATTATTGTTGCCGCACTTCGGGACACACCTGGGATCATAGCAATCACCTGGAAACATCCAATCAAGAAAGCACGACGATACGAAATACCCTCAACCTTTTCCACAGTGAATCGCGTGAATACCCGATCAATAAACAAGAGTACAATACCCCCGATGATAAAAGAACAGGCTACCGTGACGGGGCTCTCCAGCAAGCGATCAATTTGCTTTGAAAAAAGTAAGCCACATATTGCCGCCGGAATAAACGCAACAATTAATTTCAGGTAAAACGTCCACTTCGTGAAGTCAAAGAATTTTCGCCAATAGAGTACCACTACCGCCAGAATGGCTCCCAGCTGAATGCAGACCTCAAATAGCTTCACGAACTTGTCCTGTTCAATACCCATAAAAGAAGAGGCAATGATCATGTGGCCGGTAGAAGAAATCGGTAGAAACTCTGTGAGGCCTTCTACTATGGCGAGTACGATGGTTTGGAGCCAGGTCATAGATATAAGTGGGAAAATGATGAATGCTGAGACAACTAGGGGATGCCTAAATATTTATGTGTTTGCAAAGAAAGCCTCCAACGTGGATTTTCTCTAATAAATTCTAAGATGAGTGGGGTCATTTGTTCCGCTTTGCTCCACTCCGGCTGTAGGTACAAGGCGCAACTAGGAGCGACCTGCCGGGCATGTTCCCCTGCAAAGTCAAAATCGCTTTTGTGAAAGATTATCACCTTTAACTCGTCTGCTGCAGCATGTGCTTCCGGCAATGGAGCTTTGAATTTTTTCGGAGATAGTGTCACAAAGTCAAGCGCGCCGCTCAGTTGGGAGGAGCCTGAAGTTTCGATATGCGTGCGAAATCCGGCACCTTTTAATGCCACAGTAAGCGCAGTCAAATCATGCATAGCCGGTTCTCCTCCTGTGATTACTGCCATCCTCCCGGGATGGGCTTGTGCGGCAGCAACTAGTTCCTTCACGGTCAACATTGGGTGCAGACTTGCATCCCAACTATCTTTCACATCGCACCACACACAGCCCACATCGCAGCCTCCCAGCCGAATGAAGTATGCCGCCTGCCCACTATACATTCCTTCACCTTGAAGCGTATAGAAATGCTCCATTACCGGATAGCGCACATCCAGTGTGTTCTCAATGATTTTATTTTCAACTTGATAAAAAGCCATTACGTCTGCGCTTTTAGCTTTTTGTTGCCAAACTAAGCTGGCGGGAAAGCAGTGTGTTTTTCATCAATCCACATATCGTCATAGGCCCCACACCTTTGGGCACCGGAGTGATCCAGGAACATTTTGCGGCTACTTGGTCAAAGTCCACATCACCGACGAGGCGACTTCCACTCTTGCGGCTTGCGTCTGGAATGGAATTCATACCGACGTCCACCACGATAGCACCCTCTTTCACCATATCTGCCGTCACAAATCTTGGCCGGCCAATAGCGGCAACCAATAGGTCTGCTGTTTGGCAAAGTGCCCTTAGGTCTTTAGTCTTACTATGTGCTAGGGTCACTGTAGCATTGCCTGTCGGGGTATTCCGGCTCAAGAGGATACTCATAGGAGTACCAACAATATTGCTTCGTCCAATCACCACACAGTTCATGCCAGCCGGACTAATCTTATAATGTTCCAACATCAGCAAGATGCCGTAGGGTGTTGCGGGTAGAAAGCCGGGTTGCCCAAGCACCATTCTTCCTTGAGAAATCGGATGGAAGCCATCCACGTCTTTTTCCGGGGAAATCGCATTGATCACAGCATCCGCAACTATATGTTTGGGTAAGGGCAATTGCACCAGAATACCATCCACCCCTGTATCGGCATTCAGGCGGGCTACTTCGTGTAGGAGCGCATCCTGTGTGATCGTTTCAGGAAGGCGTAATAAGGTAGAGCCAAAACCCAAAGCTTCACAAGTACGCACTTTATTGCTTACATATACTTGGCTCGCGGGGTCATTCCCTACAAGTAGGGCAGCAAGATGGGGTGGACGCAAGCCCTGAGCCAGCATCTGCTCAGTTTCTATTTTTATTTGTTCGCGGATGTGGCCGGATACTGCCAAGCCGTCTAATATCTGCATGGGCACGAAGGTAAACCCTTTAGCCAAGCTGGCCTACCAATGATACCCTGCAGCCGACAATACTTCCCGCACAGCTTCATACGACTTGAAAATGAGGGGGCCTAAGTCTTTTTGTGCCACCCAGCGCAAGTCGGTAATACCCTCTTCAATCTGAGGGAAAAGCCGCCCCTTTGAATCGCCCGACATAGCAAACCAACTTGTTTTTTTGAGTAATCTGTGGCTGTTCTGTTGATACACATGGTAGGTGTTACAGATAGGCTGGCGAAGACTGACTTCTTTCAATCCGGTCTCTTCCTGTACTTCCCTAAGGGCGCAGGTTTCCAAGGATTCTCCAGGATCAAGTTTGCCTTTTGGCAAGTCCCAGCGCCCGTGCCGGTACATCATCAGGATACGCCCTTGTTCATCTTCTACCACGCCGCCGGCGGCTGCTATTGGTTCATAAAGTTTGTGCAGCTCTACCTGTAATGCATTGGGCGAAATATCTTCAATAATCGCACCAATGGAGCCTCGGCCATTGAGGTAATCAATAGCCATCCTGAAGTTTCTCGGGAAGGCCCCGTGCAGGCAGAGGTAACCATTAGCTGCAGTATGTTCTTTTTTATAGCTAGCTGCTTCAGCCGTAAGCACCAAAGGCTTGTTGCTAAAATAAATTTTTTGGGAAAAGATCGGATTAGACATGGTTTTAGGCATAACAACTGGCTTTCGTGTAGGTTTGCGGTTCTTATGAATACTGCAAAAGAATTCGCGACACGCTTACTGCAAATTAAGGCACTTAAATTAAATGTGTCTGAACCCTTTACTTGGGCATCCGGCTGGCGTTCACCGGTATATTGCGACAACCGCAAAGTGCTCTCCCATCCTTATCTCCGAGATTTTGTGAAGAGCGAATTGGCCAATATGGTTTTGGAGTTTTTCCCCGATGCTGAAGGCATTGCAGGAGTTGCTACTGCCGGTATTGCTCATGGTGTGATGGCAGCGGATTTGTTGAAATTGCCCTTTGCCTATGTGCGAAGCAAGCCTAAAAGCCATGGCATGGGCAATCAAATTGAAGGGGAATTACAACCCGGGCAAAAAGTGGTTGTAGTAGAGGATTTGGTGAGTACCGGAATGAGCAGCTTACAGGCTGTAGAAGCGCTGCGTGCAGCCGGAATACAAGTGATCGGCATGGTGGCCTTGTTTACTTATGGATTCCCACAAGCTGCCGATGCTTTTGCCAAAGCAGATGTTACACTCAAGACAATTTCGGACTATTCCGCGCTTATGGAAGTGTGTCTTGCGCAAAGCATTATTGCGGATGCCGAACGGGAAACCTTAATCGAATGGCGCACCAATCCATCTACTTGGCGCCAATAATTTATCAGGTATGAGCTACTGGTTGCGCCTGGCTCGCTGGCCGAATTTGATCATAGTTGCCCTCACCCAGTTTGTGGCATGGTGGTGTATTCTACATCCCCTACATGCTGTACTGAGCCTACATTTTGGCAATTTTCTACTACTTTGTTTGTCCACTATTTTGATTGCGGCTGCCGGGTATATTATCAATGATTACTGGGATATACGAATTGATGCGATCAACAAACCGGAAAAAGTAATCCTGGAACGGGTCATTCCGCGGCGGTTAGCCATTATTGTTCACTGGGTTTTGAATCTAATTGCCTTGGTACTTGCTGCATTCATTGCAATTCCAGCCGGGCATCCCGAATGGTTGTTCCTTCAGGTTTTTTGTATCCTGATGCTCTGGCGTTATTCTACCACATGGAAACGTCAGTTTGCAGTTGGGAACTTAGTGGTGTCTTTGATGACAGCTCTTACTGTTCTTACGCTAATCGTCTATGAGCCGCTGCTACAGCAGCTCTGTGTGCGTAGTGCCTTTCTGGATGGGCGGAATTTTGATTTGGAAACTACGTGGATTCCGAATCCTTCCTTTGTACTTGTTGTTTTTGCGGGCTTTGCATTTTTGCTCACTTGGATGCGTGAGGTGGTAAAAGATATGGAAGACTTCAAAGGGGATGATGAGGAAGGTTGTGTGACCTTACCCATTCGTTGGGGCTTGAAGAAGAGTACGACCCTGGTTCAGGTCTTGGGAGCGGTAGTGATTTTGATTTTAATTGTCGTTGTATATGGCTTGTGGCGGCATACCGATGGGCTAAATTTTTCGGCCATCTTTTTGCTACTAGCGATTGTTTTTCCTTTGCTGGTGCTGCTCCTGCGTCTGCCAAAAGGATTAAGCAACGCGCATTATCATTGGGTAAGTACACGGTTGAAATGGATTATGGTTTCAGGAATAGTGGCCTTGCTTTTACTGCATTTAATCAACTATGAATAAATTGATATTAGCTTCCGGTTCGCCGCGACGGAAGCAACTTTTGGAGCAGGCGCATATTTCGTTTGAAGTGGTAGTGCCTGATGTTGATGAGACAAACCCACCGGGAATGCCTGGTGTCGAGGTGCCGGAGTTTTTGGCACGGAAGAAGGCGCAAGCAGTGGCTGAGCATTTTCCAGGTCGGCGTATTCTTGCGGCGGATACCATCGTATTGCTCGGAAATGAGATTTTAGGGAAGCCGGCGGACCTAGCCGAGGCAAAGACAATGTTGGCGAAGCTCTCAGGGAGGATGCATCGGGTAGTGACTGGGGTTTGCCTCCTTGCAGAAGGCCAGGAATGTTCATTTTCTGAGACGACAGAGGTCTATTTTAGGCCCTTGCTCGAACAGCAAATTGCTGCGTATGTGGAGCAATATCAACCATTGGATAAGGCCGGATCTTATGCTATACAGGAATATATTGGCATCATCGGGATTGAAAAAATTGTAGGGGACTACTACAATGTGATGGGATTGCCGGTGGGTTTGATTGTGCCCAAGCTGTCAGGATTATAAGCGGCTGCATGTGGGATGCTACGGCTGATTTTGCATGAGCGATCGTAGTGGCACGCTTCCACCCAGCGAATGCGGGGATAGACTTTGTTCCCCGGTATGTAGGGAAGGCTTTACCAAGTATCGTATGGCTCTATGGGCGCAAAGATTGAGACGGGATGCGCGGTAGCTGCTCGGCTATAGATGCTTGTGACGGGAAGCGCGTTTGGCTGCGCCGAGTGGGTACTCGTCCCGAAACTCTTTAAATAAGTAGGCGCATGAGCAGTTTCACTTCATCGGCTTTTTCATCTTCGCGGCGATATTGATAGCAAAGGGCAAGTTCTTCCATCATTTTGTAGAGAATCTTTTTGACGCCGAGTGGGCTAGCGGTGTTGATGGAGAATTTGCTGCCAATTTTGTGCAAATAAGCTTCTACGTCGGTTTGGGTGTAGATAGCGCCGTTCATAGGGTCAACGAAGAAGGCGATATTTTGCTCGGGGTTTTTTGTGTTGGGGAGTAAGAAGGGATGTATTTCGTTGAAGTAGCCAAAGACGAGTTGACGGGGAATATCTACGGCATAGACGGGGATATGGAACATTTCACAGAGGATCAGGTAGAGGATGCCGATGCTGTATCCGTTGCCTTGTTTACTTTCCAATAGTTGGTTGATGTAAAAATGCTTTGGTTCACGCTTTCCTAATTCATGTCCCTGGAGGCGGCAATAACTAAAGAGAATACCGTTGAAAACATTCACTTGTTCCAATGGTGTGAGGTAGGGGTTGAGCTCCAGCCAAATATTACGTCGGATTTTGTCCACTTGGCCGATGATGTCTGTGGAACTTAGCTCCGGGTATTGAAACCGTGCGAGGAGAATGGCACCTTGCAGGAGTGAAGGGTGGTTGAGTTGTGCCCATTGATGAAATCCTTTTTCTAAGTCGTGAAAGTGAACACGGTGGATGAGGATTTCTATTCGGGTTTGTACTTGTTGGTCTTCCGTGCGCTCCCAGAGGTCTTCGAGCGGAGGGATGACAGCAATACCATAGTCCAAAATCCGCCTAGCAACGGTTTGGAAGATGTCTGCATCCGGGTCGTCGAGCAGGCAGAGCAGTGCTTTTAGTTCGCTTGTTTGTTTCATCCTGATCGTTCCATTTCCACAACCAAGATACGCCATTGACGGGCAATAAGCCCAGAGTGTGCAGTAGTCTATTTGCTACAATATTTGAAATAAAAAAGCCGCACCCTGAAGCTAATACGGGTGCGGCGGTGTAAGTTGTGTGCTAAGCCTTTTTCCGACTTGCAGTTGCTTTAGTTGGTGTAGTTGTCTTCGTGGATGCGCTGCGCTTTGGGACAACTTTTTTTGCTACAGTTTTTACAGCAGCTTTCGTTGTTTTTTTGGTTGCACTGGATTTCTTTACAGGAGTTGTCTTTACCGCTTTAGTCTTCTTGCTGTTGAAGGCGTCTGGATTTTGTGCCAGAACCATGGCCTTGACGCTTTCCAAGCTAATGGCAGCTAGTTCATCCGTTTCATATTTTTCCCCATCTGCTTTGCGTGGGATTTTGATCATATCTTTTTTGAACCGGATAAAAGGCCCCCATCTTCCATTTTCAATAGCGATGTTTTCGCCAGGCCATTCCTGAATAAAGCGATTGGCTTCTTTCTCTAGTTTGGCCGCTACTAGTTCATTCATATCGGCCTGGCTGAGGTGGTCAAAATCATATCGGCGAGGCACGTTGATATAGAGTTCTCCCCATTTGATGAATGGACCAAAACGGCCTTTGCCTTTGGTGATGGGTACGCCTTCATAAAAGCCTACAGGCGCGTCTGCCACTTGCTTTTCTTTGATGATTTCAATGGCGCGTTCGTTATCAACAGCAAGGGGGTCTTCGCCCTTTGGCAGTGATATGAATTGTTCTCCCCATTTTACATAAGGGCCGAATCGACCGGTACCTACCACTACTTCTTTATTCTGGTAATTGTCTAGGTTGAATGGGAGCTTAAATAAGTCTAAGGCTTCTTCGAGGCTGATACTAGAAATGCTTTGGCTACTTTTTAGTGTAGCATATTTTGGCTTTTCTTCATCTTCTTGTGCGCCAATCTGCACCATTGGCCCGAAACGGCCAAGGCGGGCAAATACGGGCTTGCCGGAGCTAGGGTCTATGCCAAGCTGTCGTTCGCCGGTAGCGCGTTCTGCATTGTCCATAGTTTGGGCAACCGCTTC
>JAFDYA010000062.1 GCA_018267675.1 Bacteroidota bacterium | reverse complement strand
AAGAAAAGCGAATAAAAGCCGGCAACAGAAAAAGTAAATTGAATTTAATTGAATCAATGAATCCAGAATGGAAAGATTTATGGAGCGGAATAGAAGAGAGTCTATAACACTGGATTGCTTCGTCGCGCCTCCTCGCAAGGACGCCAACTCTTATCCGTCATTGCGAACCAAAGGTGAAGCAATCCAGAATGGAATTTCTGCTGGATTGCTTCGTCAGTCGCAAAGTCTCCTTCTTCGCAAGGACGTTATAGTCGGTTCGTCATGGCGAGGTACGAAGCCATCCAGTTTGGAGTTTCTGCTGGATTGCTTCGTCGTGTCTCCTCGCAAGGACGCCAACTCTAGTCCGTCATTGCGAACCAAAGGTGAAGCAATCCAGAATGGAGTTCTTGCTGGATTGCTTCGTCAGTCGCAAAGCCTCCCTCTTCGCAAGTATGTCAGGCCTCCTTCCTCGCAAGGACGGGTTAGGGAACGGCAAGCCTCCATTTTCGTTATGACACAAAAAAGCCGCCATGATTTTTCCACGGCGGCTTTTTAAAAAATTGAGCGAATCTGTTAAAGTGTGTTTCCCTTATTGTCGCGGGCTTCGCGTTGGGCAAGGATACCTTTTCTACCTTCGTCCTCAGTTACAATCTCAAATTTTACCTGTGCCAATCCTTCTTCACGATAGTCCAAGGCTTCAGCAGCGGCTTCAGTAAGATCCAATAGACGTTTGTTACTTGCTGCCATTCTATCATTAACCTTCACATACACGGTCCGTCCGTTGCTAAGGTTTGTAACTTTGATATAGGTATTGAGTTTAAGTTGGTTTGATGCAGCGGTGAATTTAGAGTTTTGAAAAATATCGCCTGTAGCGGTTTTCCGGCCATTGAACTTAGAGTGATAGTACGAAGCAGTACCATCTTTTACCACTTGTTTTCGACTCTGCGCTTGGAGCACTTGTGCGCCAAACAAGACAATCATCAATAAGGCCATTGTTTGAAGAAACTTCATACTTTGTCCATTTTTTGGTGAACTGCAAACGTAGTGCAAATACTTTTAAAATCCGCTATTCGCTTACTTAGTCCTTGTTAAAATATGATTTACGCTCCCTAGGGGTAAATTGTGGTTTGTTGCCTGGGAAGTTGCCGCCTGTCTTGGTTTTTGATTCATGAGGCATCCGAGAGTCTCTGTTAAAAGAATGACGACCGCGTGCAGGTCCGTTGGAATTCCTAGTGCTTCCGGTAAATCCTTGGCTTTGTTCTGCTTCGTCCACGCGCACTTTTCTCCCCTTGAATTTCTTCTGCGGGAGTACTTCGAGAATGTATTGAGCGGCGGAGTTGGGCACATTAAAGAAGGAAGCGAGATCTCGTACGGTCAAGCGATCAATCAAACCAGCTTCGATGTCTGTGCTTTCACATAGAAACTGTACCAGTTTGCCCGGGTTTAAGCCGTCTTTGGTACCAAGGTTGATAAATAGACGAGTGGACTTTCCGCCGCCACTTCTGCTTGATCCTTTCTGCTCAAAACCAGCGTTTAGGTCTTCGGCATCTTGATAAAGAGAAATGGTGTCCTTTAGTTGAAGCCAAATTAGTCTGCGGATGAGTTCATCTTTTTCCATGTGCTCAAAGCGCTCTTGGATATTCTTTTGATAAGCTTCTGCGAAACCTGCGGTTGGCGTTGCTTGTTCGATGGCATCCAATTGGTGGTAGAGCCGTTTGCGCACAACTTCAGCACCGTCAGGTATGTCGGACTTGTGGAATTTTTGTTTTACAATCCGTTCTATCTGGCGAATATTAGATATTTCTTTGGGGGTAACGATACTCATGCAAATACCGCTCTTACCGGCTCGTGCGGTACGGCCACTACGGTGGGTATAGACTTCCGGATCGTCGGGGAGCTCATAGTTAATGACGTGGGTAATATCATTCACATCGATTCCTCTTGCGGCTACGTCAGTGGCCACGATTGCCTGTAGTTGACGGGATTTAAAACGCTCCATCACTTTGCTTCGCATCTTTTGATCCATGTCTCCGTGGAGTGGACTCACATGGTAGCCTTGGCGCATGAGCTTTTCAGCGGTCTCTTGGGCATCTTGCTTGGTGCGGGTAAAGATGATCCCATAGATGCCCGGGCTGAAGTCCAATAGGCGTTGTAATGTTTCAAATCTGGAGTGTCGATTAGTTACGAAATATTGATGGTCAATATTTTCGTTGGTAGTATTGGCGGGTGCCACCGAGATTTCTTGCCAGCCTTTCATAAAACGTTTGGCTATGCCCCGGACATCATTACTCATTGTTGCTGAAAACAACCAAGTCAGTTCACGAGCCGGAGTATTTTTCAGGATGAAATCGATATCCTCGCGGAAGCCCATGTTGAGCATTTCGTCGGCTTCATCTAGGACTACGGTTTTCACCATGTCTAGGTCCACTGCTTTTCGTTCCAAAAGGTCGATGAGGCGACCTGGAGTAGCTACAATTACTTGTGGATGGCGCTTCAGCTCTCGGATTTGGCCGCCAATGGGCACACCACCATATACGGCTGCTGTATGAAAGCCGCGCATGTGTGTGCCATATTTCCCGAATTCAACTTCGATCTGCATGCATAGTTCCCGGGTGGGAGAAAGTACAAGTGCTTGCACGTCGCGGTTGTCCACATCAATATTTTGCAAAAGGGGTAATCCGAAAGCTGCCGTCTTGCCGGTTCCTGTTTGTGCCAGGCCAATGATATCGGTAGGGTTGGAAAGGAGAAGAGGAATAGTTTTTTCTTGGATAGGAGTGGGCGATGTGAAGCCCAAATCTGACACAGCTTGTGTCAATTCTTCGCGTAGCGCGAAGTCTGTAAAAAGAGTCATGTAAAGAACTAAATCTAAAAAATTCGTGCAAAGGTACGCGGCGGCTTGCACTTATGCTTTGTTTTTGTTGTTAAACCTAGATTTAGTAGGAGTTTGTTTGCTACTCAGGAAGTTAACTTTCAAGCTGCTTTACCTACCTAGTCCAATTAATTCAAGCTGTTTTTAACCCATGCGGGCAGTGAATATATACTAATTCATTTCGCCTCAATTTTATTTGTAAAGGCTAGCTTCAAAAGTGCAAAATTCTTTCTTTAGTATAAAGTGAGTGATCTGCAACAGTAGCATTCCTGAAATCTTGCTTTACCTTGCGAGGCGCAAAATTGAGCAGTTCCAATGTCTAAATTGATAAGAAGAGAAGATGCATTAGAGTATCACCGAAAAGGTCGTCCGGGAAAAATTGAAGTCATTCCAACGAAGGAAACAAAGACACAACGCGATTTGGCCTTAGCTTATTCGCCGGGGGTTGCAGAGCCCTGTCTGGATATCGCGGCCAATCCGGATGATGTCTATCAATACACAGCGAAAGGCAATCTGGTTGCGGTGATCAGCAATGGAACAGCCGTTTTGGGTTTGGGAAATATTGGGCCGGAAGCCAGTAAGCCGGTAATGGAAGGGAAGGGCTTGCTTTTTAAAATCTTTGCAGACATTGACGTGTTTGATATTGAGCTCAATGCTTTGGATATTGAAACGTTTGTCACGGTAGTAAAGGCATTGGAGCCCACATTTGGCGGGATTAATTTGGAGGACTTGAAAGCTCCGGAATGTTTTGAAATTGAGAAGCGGTTAAAGGAATCTTTGTCCATCCCGGTGATGCACGATGATCAGCATGGTACGGCCATTATTTCCGGTGCAGCATTGCTCAATGCTTTGGAAATAGTGAAGAAGGATATAGGCAAAGTGAAGATTGTGATTTCCGGTGCCGGTGCATCGGCCATTTCGTGCTGTAGGATTTATTTAGCCTTGGGTGCCTCGGTACAGAATATGTACATGTTCGACAGTAAAGGATTGATCACTCAGTCCCGTACGGATTTGGATGCGCAGAAGGAAATGTTT
>JAFDYA010000061.1 GCA_018267675.1 Bacteroidota bacterium | reverse complement strand
CTCCTGATAGCTTTGTATTTCATATTGAAACTGTTTTGTTTCTGTTTTTGTCGTCATTTATTACTTCAATTTTCCAATTGTCAAAGTTAAAATTTAATACCGTTGTCTGCCTGTTTTTCTCTTGAAATACGCTCGTATTGTGTCAGGGTGGTGGGTGGGCTTGGGTGCGTAGGCAAGAGCAAGCTCTTTTGCATTTTTTGGGTCGGCTTGTGCGTTGGCAAAAATGCAAATGTGCTTGCTGTGCGGTGGCTCTGTCCTTAAAAAATGGTTTTAAAAAATGTGCGTTGGCAAAAAAATAAAAAACATTGGGTCGGCTTGAGTGTCGGTTTAGCTGTCCCGTTGAGATATGGTCTGTATGATGTTGGTCACCTGTCAAAATGGTTTACTTTTCTGTTTATTTTTTGGTCATTTCGTCAATGTTCGGAGTGTCGTCCTACCATTGGCTATAACTCCCAAATATACGCAATTTTAGGTGCTTGAACCATACCCCGTTCCGCTCTTTTTGAGTTCAGCACCGCAGTTGGGTATCATTTCACACTGCTCGAATTTCTACGCTAAAAGCTCGCTTTATTCGACTTGCTTTTTTTAGCCTTACGCCAAAGCCAGGGAGCAATAGGATTGGGGTCAGCCCAGAGACCTAGCCGCTGTTTTCGCGCAGTAGCTTCTAGCGCATCGTAGCTCGCATCTGAAGAGTATTTTAAGAAATGCCAAGCTAATCCTGCCTTCACCAGTTCTTTGTTTACGTTCTCACCCCGAGCATTGATCACCACACCAATCAGCCGGTGGAATCGGTCATACTTCCCTTCATTCAGTATCGTTACGTCCTGGCCAAAACAATAGTCTGAAGTGAAGCGTTTTGCCGCACGGCCAAAGGGCTGTCCGTTTTTAATCTCAGGACAGTCCACATGAGCAAAGCGGATTTTGACCATTTTATTATCCACCAAAAGGGTGATCGTATCCCCATCACTCACCCCGACAACTCGACCTTTCAAAGCCATTTCCCTAGCCAAGGCCACGGAGCAAAAACAGAGTAGGATGGCAATCAGAAAAGGTTTTAAATACAGCATAAAGTCACAAAAAATCAAAAAAGAAATTTTCAAGAAACATCAACTTGAAACTTGGATAAAGTTCGGCTATTTATTGATGTTCATGCCTTAGTACAAGCCCAAATATTGAGACTTGGAAGCAATTGCCGGTATATTTTTTTACGAATGGCTAGCCGGCACAATAGGTGTATAGGCGTATAGGCGCTCCGGTGGTACGATTTATTAGATTTGGTTGATCATGAATAAGCCAAGAGTTTTAATAAAACGTTGTTATCAGGAAGCTTCAAAGGCAGATGGGGTGCGTATCTTAGTGGATCGCTTGTGGCCTAGAGGATTGTCAAAAGATAAGGCCGAAATCGTGGAATGGGCTAAAGAACTGGCTCCGAGTACAGAGCTACGCAAATGGTTTGATCACCAAGTGGAGCGCTGGCCGGAGTTTAAGCGGAAGTATGAGCAAGAGCTAAAGGGAAATGGAGCTATCAATGATTTTGTGGCAACTTATCGGCAAAGACCCCTGATCACCTTGGTTTATTCTGCCAAAGACGAACAACATAATCAGGCCGTCGTACTTCAGTCATTTTTGGTGGCGCAGTTTTAGCATACAACTGTGCGAAATTATTTTTGACAACTAGTAAATCTTTTCCTTTATGAAAGAGCAATATGTAGTAAAGATCCTTGAGATAAAACAACTGACTCACGATGTGCGGAGTTATCGGGTGGAAAAACCCGCCGGTTATACATTTATACCGGGACAAGCCACCGAAGTATCAATCAATAAATCGGAATGGAGCGGGGAACGTAGGCCATTTACCTTCACTTCACTCAATGATGAAGAGAGCCTTGAGTTTACGATAAAGAGCTACGCCAGTCACAATGGTGTGACGAACGCGTTGATGCAATTGCAAGTAGGCGACAGCCTGGTTATCCATGATGTATGGGGGGCAATTGCCTACAATGGCGAAGGCTATTTTATTGCAGGCGGTGCCGGTATCACACCCTTTATTGCCATCTTGCGCGATTTGAAACGACAGGGGAAGCTTGGCGGCAACAAACTCTTCTTTTCAAGCAAGACAGCCAAGGATGTTATCCTTGAGTCGGAATTGAAAGAGCTCTTGGGAGATAATGCCGTATTCGTGCTCTCTGATACAGCAAGTGAGGGCTACGTGAATGGTTATATCAATGAAGATTTTCTGAGGGAACATGTGTCGGATTTTACGAAGCATTTTTATATCTGCGGCCCGGATCCCATGATTGCCGCTATTTCGGAGACTTTAGAAAAATTGGGAGCAAAGCCGGAAGCTGTGGTTTTTGAAAAGTAGCACCTGTGGAATTTACGAAGCTTGCTGTATTATCCAAGTAAGTTTTTAGGATCTAATCCTAGCAAATTGACTCCTGCAAAATCCGGATTTGGATCGTCCTGCACAGGCTTGAAGATTTTGATTGCGCCAACTTGTTGGTTCAAAAAATATGGCTGCCCTAGGTGAAGGAGCAGCCATTTGAATGTTTCGCCGAGCTGCAACATTGTTGCAAACAAACGATTCAAAAGTGGTGTGTGATGCTAAGCCGGACTTATTTCTTCGGTAGGCCTGTAAAATTGGCCTTGATATTGGTTATCGAGCCACCGGAAACAGTAAGATTAAATCCGCCATCCATCTTATCAGATGCAAAGGAAGTAATGTTGATGTCTTGATCAACAGTGATGCTATAGGTGGCACTACCTTTTAAGAAAGTGAATCCGCCGCTACTGGCATCTAATGTTTTCATCCCAACAACTGTGTTGTTAGCCGGTGTCCAATTGATTTCAAAATAATTATCCATCCCTCCTTTGGAAGCCCGAATCCCTGTCCCCCAGCTGCCTGTAGTCCAATAGGCAGAGTCGGCAGTGATAACGGGTCCGCCATTTTCAGTCCACGTAAACGATGTGGTGCCCCCAGGAGGATTAGGGGAGGGGTCGTCCTTTTTAGAGCAACTCAAGGCTAGCATGGAGCAAGCTAGTGATACAATTGCAAGCTTTTTGATCATAGTTCGTGATTTTTTGTAAATTTATTCAAGATGGGGTAACTATGAAATACGTGTTGTAGGGTATTTTCCTACGAGTCGATTATTTGTGATTTTTTCCCGCAAATAGGCAGCTGCAACAACTGGGTTGAATCATTTTCAAGATACACCTTGTGCTGGTTGCGCAACTACATTCGGGCGCGGTTGTGGAACAAAAAAGGCAACCCGTTTGAGTTGCCATTTTTTAAAAAAATATAGATTCACTTACTCTGGTTGCAATACTCGATTGACAATATAAATGATGCCATTTTTCTGAGGAGTTGCTTTGCTGATTACCAGACCACCATGCCCGGCATTTACTTTCACAGCAATAAATTCGCCCTTGCTGCTCAGTCGGAGTACTTGCCCATTAAGCATTCGAGTTTCGGTCATGCCCCCGCCTTCTTTCAACATACTACTAAATTTTGCTAGATCAAGCTTGCCTTCCACAATATGAGTTTTCAATATTGCGACAAGCTTTTCTTTATTTTCCGGCTGCAACCAAGAAGCCAAAGTGCCTGGTGCCAATGCAGCAAACGCCTCATTGTTTGGTGCAAATACGGTATAATTATCGGAGCCTTGAAGGAGCGTATTTAAGCCGGTCGCCTCGAGAGCTTGTGTAAACTTGGAACAATCTGCGGTTTGTGCAAGGTTTTGAAAGATCGTCTTTGTAGCATCCATTTTAGGGCTTACTACTTGTAGTGTTTTTCCCTTGGGCGTTGCCATTGCGTTTTGTGGCATTGCTAAAGCAAATGTGCTCAAGGTAGCTAAGGCAAGGATCGTTTTTTTCATAGTCTATTTTCTTTGCAATTTAGAAAGCAATTTTTTTTTCTAAAAATGGTTTGGAATTAATTTTGGAATGAAGCAGGACTTCCGGATAAATGTACCAGCCAATTTTTAAAGTACCATTATCTATTCTTAAAAAAATAAAAAGGCACCCGAGGGTGCACTTCTTAAATTTTCTAACTAGTAAGTCGTTATTTCTTCTTTTTAGGTGTAAAAATGGCGATCATTCTTCTACCTTCCATTTTTGGCATACTTTCCAAGGCGCCTACTTCTGCTAGTCGTTCCGCGAATTTCAAGAGCAACAATTCGCCCCGTTCCTGAAACATAATTGCACGGCCACGAAACTGTACATAGCATTTCACCTTATCACCATCTTGCAAGAATTTCTCGGCATGTTTTGATTTGAAATCAAAATCATGGTCGTCTGTATTGGGCGTGAATCGAATTTCTTTTACTTCACTTTGCTTGCTCTTGGCTTTTTGTTCCTTATCCTTTTTCTTTTTCTCGTACAGGAACTTGTTATAGTCCACAATACGACAGACAGGAGGAACTGCCTGTGGCGAAATTTCAACCAAATCCATTTCCCGTTCTTGAGCCATTTTCAAGGCCTTGGAAACAGGATATACTCCGGGTTCAATATCCTCTCCGACTACACGTACTTCCGGATGATCAATCTCTTCATTGATGCGGTGTTCGCGTTCTTTTTGTCTAGGTCGGAATGGTTGTCTGCCTTTCGGTCTTTTCTGCATTAAGATGTTTTAGTTCAAAAATTTTAATTCGCGCAAAATTAGCGCAAATACGCTGGATTGATAAAATGCTTTGTCAAAAAAAGAGCATGAATTTTTAGTTCGCTATCCTCCTTTCATTTGGTCGCTCACCAGTTGATTCAGTTCCGCTACAAATTCATCTACAGCTTGTGCGCCTTTATCTCCTTCGCCATGTTTCCGTACGGATACTGTTTTGTCAGCACTTTCCTTCTCACCTACAATAAGCATGTAGGGGATTTTTGCCAATTCGGTGTCGCGAATTTTACGTCCAATTTTTTCGCTTCGTTCGTCTAATTCGGCACGGATATCAGCTCGTTTAAGTGCTGCGGCAACTTCATGTGCCCAGTCATTGTACTTGTCCGAAATGGGCAAGATCTTCACTTGTACCGGTGCCAGCCAGAGTGGTAGGTTGCCTCCACAATGCTCCAGCAATACCGCAACAAAACGTTCCATACTTCCAAAGGGTGCCCGATGAATCATTACCGGGCGTTTCCGAGAGTTGTCGGCATCTACATATTCTAGTTCGAAGCGCTCCGGCAAATTGTAGTCCACTTGGATTGTGCCCAATTGCCAACTCCGGCCTAGTGCATCGCGAACCATGAAGTCCAGTTTGGGGCCATAAAAGGCAGCTTCACCATATTCAGTTACGGTGTTCAAGCCCTTTTCTGTTGCGGCCTCAACTATTGCCTGTTCTGCAATTTCCCAATTCTCATCCGTGCCGATATACTTGCTCCGATCTACCTGATCCCGTAGTGAAATTTGCGCGGTGAACTTTGGAAAATTCAGGGATTTTAGCACATACATGACCAAGTCGATCACTTTCATGAATTCTTCTTTCACCTGCTCCGGACGGCAGAAGAGATGGGCATCATCTTGAGTAAATCCTCGTACTCGGGTGAGGCCATGCAATTCACCACTTTGTTCATAGCGATATACAGTGCCGAACTCGGCTAGTCGCAAGGGCAAGTCTTTGTAAGAGCGCGGTGATGATTTGTAAATTTCACAGTGGTGCGGGCAGTTCATCGGCTTGAGTAGAAACTCTTCCCCTTCTTGAGGTGTGGTGATGGGGCGAAAGGAGTCTTGCCCATATTTTTCCCAGTGTCCACTGGTTACATAAAGTTGTTTGCTGCCGATATGTGGGGTGATCACCGGTACATAGCCCATCTCCACTTGGGCTTTTTGTAAAAATTGTTGTAGCCGTTCCCGAAGCATAGCCCCTTTGGGCAGCCACATGGGGAGGCCGGCTCCTACTTTTTCTGAGAAGGTAAATAGCTCCAATTCCCGCCCTAGCTTGCGGTGGTCGCGCTTCTTCGCTTCTTCCAGCAAGACGAGGTAATCTTCCAGTTCTTGTTGTTTTGGAAAGGTGATCCCATATAGGCGGGTAAGCATTTTATTCTTTTCATCACCGCGCCAATAAGCACCGGCAACATTAGTGATCTTTACGGCCTTGATAAATCCGGTATTCGGGATGTGTGGTCCACGGCACAAATCAGTAAATTCTCCTTGGGTATAAAAAGTGATTTTGCCATCCTCCAGATTATCCAGAAGTTCCAGTTTGTAAGGGTCATTTTTCGCCTTGAAATAGCTGATGGCATCCGCTTTGGTTACCGACTTTCTGATGTAGGCGTTGTTCCCTTTTGCCAATTCTTTCATTTTGGCTTCGATTCGTGCGATGTCGCCTTCCGCCAGCTTTTGATCGCCTAAGTCAATGTCATAGTAGAAGCCATTTTCAATCGGTGGACCAATGGCAAATTTTGTTTCCGGATATAGGCTTTGAATGGCTTCGGCCATGAGGTGTGCAGATGAGTGCCAGAACGTGCTTTTGGCACCGGAATCATCCCAAGTGAGTAGTTTGAGTGCGGTGTCTTTTTCTATCGGAAGGGCAGTGTCGGATACGACACCATCCAGTTCTGCGGCTAATACTTTTCGGGCAAGACCTTCCGAGATAGATTTAGCCACGTCCATTGCGCATACTCCGCTTTCATATTCCCGAATGGAGCCATCGGGCAAACTAATTTTTATCATAAAATATTTCTAGAAAATCGCGTGCAAATGTAAGTACGAAAAAGGCCGCCGGATGCACACCAGCGGCCTATTCAAAAAGGTTTTTTGCTTGTGCTATTGCTGTTGGAAAACGTCCGTGTACACTAAGGTATCTGCCGTTTGAAATTGAGGGTTCACCGTGATTTGTGAATATTTGAGGGTCAGCGTACCCAGAGTCAGTGTTTCAATGCTGGCATCAATATTATTCATAGGGAAAAGGTCTTGAACGCCATACAACAATAGTCGCTTACCATCATTTGTCGCTTGCCAGGTAAACTCTTTAGTGTCTGGTTCGCCAATTTCGCAATGCTTGGTGCCAAGATTTTCAACACCAACAAAGCCGGTATTGAACCGCATGGTATTATCCAGACGGCATACAATGCTGCTATCAATATAATTTCTAGTGCTGTCGCCATGAGTGAGCGGATCTTTATAGACTACTCGAGCACTCACCCGTACCCATTGATTGGCACTTCGCAGTGTTTGTTCAACAGTATCGGATGGAGGATCTGTTTTTTTACAGGAGCCAAATATTAGGCAGGATGCGCAGAGCAACAGTAACGCACGATTCATGGGCGGTCACAAAATGTTTTAGAGTTGCTAAAATACAGTGTAATTGTGAAGCTTCATAATTAGTTTTTTCCTTCTGGTATATCGGTATAAAGAATGAGTTGCTTGGCAGGGTCTTTTTTCTGAGTTTGCTTGAATGTTTTGTCTGTTTGGCCTAAATATCGAGAATGTGCACGAGACAGTTGGCAACATTGAAATTCAAGGATAATACCTTGGTCAATTTATTTTTAGATTCAGCAACAAGACATCGTGTAACTTGCTGTTTCCTACATTTACTATCGATGATTGAGTTGAAAGAAATTTCAAAAAGCTTTGGTGCAAAGACGGTGCTCAAGAAGGTGAACGCTGTTTTTGAAACAGGCAAGAACAACCTAGTGATCGGTACATCAGGTAGCGGCAAGACGGTGCTCATGAAGATTCTGATTGGCCTGGAAAAGTTTGATAGTGGAGAGGTGTTTTATGAAGGTCAGGCTCTGAGCAAAATGACCCCTAACGAATTGAGGTTATTACGCACCAATATCGGGATGTTGTTTCAAGGTTCGGCATTGTTTGATTCAAAAAATGTCATAGAGAATGTCATGTTCCCACTGGATATGTTTACTCAGAAAACGCGTAGAGAAAAGCTAAGGCGGGTGAATGAAGTATTGGCTGAAGTGAATATTAAGGATGCAAATAAAAAATTCCCGGCGGAATTGAGCGGTGGAATGAAAAAGCGGGTGGCCTTGGCGCGTGCTATTGTGCTCAATCCGAAATATCTTTTTTGCGATGAACCCAACTCTGGATTGGATCCGCAGACCTCATTAGTTATTGATAAGCTTATATCCGACATTACGAAGGAATACAACATTACTACTGTGATTAACACGCATGATATGAATACGGTGATGGAAAGTGGCGATCATATCATCTATATGCTGCGCGGGGAGAAGAATTGGGAAGGATCCAGTAGGGAAATTGTCTTCAGTGACAATGAAAATTTGAATTCATTTATTTTTGCATCGCAGTTTTTTCAGAAGGCACGGCAAAAGGTGATGGAAGAAGAAAGGATGTGAAATCGACGTGTTAAAGGTAATATACTGTTTTTTTAAATTGGAAGAAATGGCAATTGAGTTAGTTCAAAAGAAAGCCTGGCAAACGGAAAGGAGGTTTGTTTTGTATTCCGATCGCTTGGTGGTGGAGGCAATCACTTGGCGTCGGGTTGTGCAATATGATGTACGGCTGGATCAATTAGGTTTTGACCTGCGTTATGAAGCAGAGAATACGGCAATTTGGAAACTAGCCCTACGTTGCTTAGTGTTTACGGCAACATTCGCTGTGGTAGGCCTGTTGGAAGCATTAGATGGGGCTTTTTTACCCTGGCTGCTGGTGACAATCTTTAGTTTTTCGGCAGCGACTTGGGTGTTCTTTCGTCCTTATCAAGATGACCTGATTCTTAGTGGTGGAGCTGTGCCCTTGCGGCTCTTCCGTGCTACGCCAAGTGAAAGAATAGTATTGGAGTTTGTAGAGCAAATCAAGTCTCAATACAAGGAAAACTTGAAAGAACGATACACGGTTTTTGATGAAGCGACTGCCGAAAGTGATTATTATGCCCGCTTGGGCTGGCTTTTAGAGAATGGGGTGATTACCGAAGAAGAACACGATGAATTCAAGGTGTCTTTCGATATTCAAAAATTGCTCTAGGGAGCTTAGTTTTTATTTAGGAATGATGGATTAACCAATCTTTCCTTCTGCTTGAATATTTATGAACACAATAGCTGTCCTAACCTCCGGCGGTGATGCGCCGGGTATGAATGCCGCCATCCGGGCGGTTGTCCGTACTGCTGTGCATTCTGGGATTAAAGTTGTTGGGATTAGACGTGGCTTTCAGGGCTGGGTCGAAGGAGATTTTAGACCGCTGGAGGCCAAGGATGTTGCCGGAATTATCTCTCGAGGGGGAACAATTTTAAAAACTGCTCGGAGTGAGGCTTTCAGAACAGAGGAAGGAATGCGAGCAGCGTTTCAGCAAGCTCAAAAACATGAGATAGATGGTGTGGTATTGATCGGTGGCGACGGCACATTTTGTGGTGCTACCGAATTTGCACATCGGTATTCGCTGCCCATCATCGGTATTCCTGGTACGATTGATAAGGATATTGCCGGTACCGATTTTACTATTGGTTTTGACACAGCAGTCAATACAGCCGTTGAAGCTATAGACAAAATCCGAGATACTGCAGAGGCGCACAACCGGCTATTTCTTGTAGAGATTATGGGGAGGGATGCCGGTTATATGGCTTTGCATAGTGGCTTGGCATGTGGGGCTGAAGATATCTTGATCCCGGAAGTCCAAACGGATATTGATCAGGTGTTACGTCGGATCGCAACAGACGAACGAAGAAAAAAGGCAGTCCATATTCTGGTGGTGGCGGAAGGAGATGAAGTGGTAGGTGGTGTCCACGGCCTTCAACGAAAATTGGCAAACGAATTTCCGACCTTGGACACCCGAGTAGCGGTGCTTGGTCATATTCAGCGTGGAGGATCGCCAAGTTGTGCTGATCGGGTATTGGCCAGTAGGCTAGGGTATGCGGCTGTGCGGGCTTTGATTGGAGGGCAAGCTCAAGTGATGGTCGGCATCGTCAATGATGAATTGGTCTATACTCCGCTACAATGTGCTACCAAAAAGCATACGCAGATTCCCGCTGATATGCTGGACTTGATCAGGGTGCTGGCGGTATAAATAGTTTACTCTTTTAGAAATCCTGAAAGAATTCAGCCAACGTTATATCAAAATAGCGACAAAGCCGGGCAATAGTCTCAATGGTACAATTGACGACACTTCTTTCTATGCGGGCAATATTGATATCTGTTTCCAGATAAACTGCTTCCTGTGAAACATTTTTTTGTGCCCGCAATTCTTTAATCCGCGAGCAATTTTATTCTGTTGCATTTTATGATATTGTGGATCTAGCGGAGCATGACTGCTTGCAGTAAATCAAGCCCCGAGACGAACTCGGAGCTTGATTTTCATTTTTCAACAAGTTTTTAAAACTGTTTCCAATCCTTTATCCATTTTATTGCAACAACAGTTTTCGGGTAATCTTCTCCCCATCAGCATTGATGAGTACCATATAGCAGCCTTTGGGTAGCTGACGGGCGTCTATCTCCTGTCCAAACTCGGTACCCACCGATGCATATTCTTTGCGGAGAACTGTTCTACCGGTCACATCCATAATCGCAACACTAAGAGTTTTTATTGCCTTGCCGCTCTCCAAACTGAGTACAAAGTAGCCATCAGTGCTGGGATTCGGGAATAGCCCCATAGCTTGGATATTGTTGATACCCGCTACTCCTGTGGGGTTGATGTCAAATCCGACATCCAATACATTGCTTATCCCTGCTGAACCGATTGCTGAGTCCTTAGGCGCTATAATGCTTCTAGCAATTGGGTTGGTTTTATTGGATGCAATTAGATCAAATTTTCCATTATTTTGAGTTGGTTCTATTCCATTTGAAATCTCAATCACTAAGTTACTTTTATGATCTAGGATAAAGTCAGATACCGGAAATTTGAGCCAGGTTCCCATACCACTGAGTAAGCCCGAAAAGAACCTTGTGCTGGCAAAATACACAGGGGTCAATCCGGTTATCAAGCTGTCTTCTGCAGTTAGGTTGAATTGAGTCTTTGTTGTATATCCTAATCGGATTTCTAGATTGTGATAGGAACAGGTATCAAGAAGAACTGGATTGCTACGGCCCATTCGGAAATATATATATTTAACTGCACCATCTGGAATAGCCTTGAGGTCGGATGGATAGTATATTGATTGAATTCTTTGGCTCCACGAACTGAATGTAAATTGAGCAGTAGAGGCCCCCTTCACCCAGTTAGATATAATATAGCTTGGCGCTTGCGCGCAAGCAATATTTGCAACTATGAATATTGTAAAAATTACAAGAAACATTTTTTTCATTTTTAAAATTAATTTAATTTGAATTAATGTGACGTACGCCTTATTTTACAATTTTTATAGTCTTGGCCCTTCCAGTATTATCGCTTGTTTGCAGGAGGTACATACCAGCTGCTATATCACCAAGTTGGATGCCGCCATTACTGCCGGTATTGGCTTTTTTCAAGACCCGTCCGCTCAGATCCAGAAGGGTATAGGGCGTGCCGGGTTGCAGCCCGGGTGTGGATGCTGCTAGGTCGCTCTCCAAAGAATCGGCTTGGTAGTCATTGGGCTTTGTCATCCTAAAGGCCATGGTATTCGTAAAGCTGTATTTATACACAATATTGGTCCCATTATACCAAGCAGTGAGGATGTCTTTTCCGGAGTTGGAGGCATTACTCACCGCAAAAGATTCGTTAAGATCCCAATGATAATTTACTGGCGAGGACACATCATTTACCTGGTAGCATTGGCTAGGGTTGATGAGGTTGCCGCTGGGTATATCTACACTACGGGTATAATTACTATCATGCTGCCAGGGATAAAAGCCCAGCGTAAATTGGTTGTTACCAATATCAGCAGGACTGCCGGAGCTAAGTCCTAGTCCGGCGGCCACACAGGCACCCATGGTTTGGAAGGTCGGAGTCGGCGGATAAAGACCGGCTAATAAGCCGGACATATTAACCGGCGTATAGGAAGGGGCAAAGCGGTCGTTGTAGCCATACACTTCTCGTTGCAAGCCACCGCCGGCCACATCCACCGATGCGGCTACTTCCCACTTAGTGCCGGAGCCACTCCATTGATCAATGGCGGTAAAATGTGGTAAACGGGTTAGATTTCCGATTTCCGATTTCCGATTTCCGATTTCCGATTTCCGATTTCCGATTTCCGATTTCCGATTTCCTGAAAAGGATAACCTGCGAAGGTAGTTTTTTGTTTCATGATTTTTATATTTGGTTTTGGTTAAATCCTGAATTTTGGTTCCTACGGTTCGAATGTACAATGATTTTTTAACAAACCAAATTTTTGTGCATTTTTATCGGTATTGTTTTGCGAATGCTATAAAAAAAGGCCGGCTCAGTACATCCGAGCCGGCCGATACCTTGTTTAGAAATTAGATGGTATTTATTCCAGCGGCAGTAACAGCTTGATTTCTACCCGGCGGTTTTTAGCCCGATTCTCAGGCGTATCATTTTGCCGAGCTGGGTTCTCCATACCGTTACCACTGATGATGATGCGTTTTGCATCCACTTGTTTGGTATTTTTCAGATAGTTGGCAGCATTTTTAGAGCGTTCGTAAGACAGCAAGAGGTTGTCTTTATAGTTACCGATATCATCTGTAAATCCACTGAGATAAACTACTACCTTAGGATTGTTTCCAAGCAATTTAGCCACATAGTTCAAGGTAGCTATTGACGTGTCTTTTAGCTCAGTTTTGCCCAAGTCAAAGTAAAGAACATCAGTTTCCAAGACGATATGAGGAGCGAGCAGTTCGCCGGTTTCTGCGCGTAACGTTGTATCCACCGGTGTGTCAAAACGTTTTTCAACAGGACAGCCATTGCGGAGTTCACCATATTCGTCAGGGCAGGCATCTACCTTGTCGGCTACACCATCATTATCCCGATCCGGGCAACCATTGGTATAGTCGGGTCCTTTTTCATACTTACAAGCATCTTGGTCGTCCACAATACCATCACCGTCGGTGTCAGGACATCCATTGAAGCGAGCTTCACCATATTCTAGCTTACATCTGTCAGTGGCGTCCGGCACATTATCACCATCCACATCACGTTTTTCGCCAAAGAGTATCCGAAATCCTGCAGAAAGGCCATAGCCGGTATATTCAGATTTCTTAACGCCTCCAGTAAGTGCATTGTAATTGACAACATAGGCACCGTTTTCAGCAATTACCTTGTCCGTAGGTACGTAGCTATCATTGTTTTTGTTGGTCCAGGTTTGGTACATCGCATAACCACTTAGGCAGAATTGAACGTTGTATGATAAAGCATAAGTCAAGCCCAATTGAGCAATTGCCCCAATAGATAATTCTGTATAGGATTTTGAGCCGCTGCGTTGGCTTTCAGCAATCCCCTTATGTAGCCCAACATTAAACAAGGGACCTTGGTCGCGCATGGAGTCGATATAGCTATCCGCTTTTAGGCCATTGTGCTGAGAACGGTAGGCATTTTCTGTGAGGAGAAAATCATTGTTTTGATTGGGAACCCCTGTCTCAAAACCAGAAATGACAGATTTCTTATCCGGAGAAAGTTTATACACGGCTTCATAGCTGAAGGTACCAGTTGCCAAATCCGTGGTCGTCTTGTTGGATATCCCGAAGAGGGCGCCAATACCACCGGTAATGCCAAAGGGCGATGGGTGGGAAGATTTACCAAACTGATGTTTGAATTGTAGCATCAGCGGGATATTGAAATTGGTTATCGTCACCTTTTCTTTCCAAGGGCTATTTGTCCGGATAATCTGCCGGAAAATAGAATCTTTAAAGCTGGTTTTAAAGTCCGCATACATGGTATCCATGGTGATCGTGCCGGTATGTTGCAAATACATGCCACCGATAGAGACACCAATGGTTCTGGCTTTATTAAAGAAGTACCCCAGGTTGATATCTCCTCCGTTTGTCCGTCCGTCTGTAAATACCGGAGCTACATATTTTGAAGTAGATAGACTGTTGGCATAGGCATTGGTAAGATCAATCATCTGAATATTCTGATTGAGCATTCCGAACTTGTAGTTAAGGTCAATAAACCAACGAGGAAGCACAGCGTCATTACTTTTTAGCTTATGTACCGCTTGGCCGATATTCAGCGAGGCATCTGGCGTTGCAGGGGTACTTGCAGTATCGGTTTTTTCCTGTGCAATCGCAGAAAAGCCGAGTAAAGCTAAACCTGCCGTTAGGATGGTTAGTTTCATAATTTTTGGTTTTTAATAGGGTAGGGTTTAGTTTTTAATAAAACGAGTAGTAGCGATGCGTTCACCATTTTGAGAGCATACAAGCACATAGTATCCTGGGAGCAATTCCTTAGCAGAGATTTGTGTCTTTGCGCTATTGCTTGTAAGACTATTAATCTTTCTACCGGCAAGGTCAAATATTTCAATGCTTAGTTGGCTCACTTTGGTATTGGGAAGCTCAATGGTGTATTGGTCTGTTACAGGATTGGGATAGACTTTGATTTCGGCACCTGTGAAAGTTTTGACAGGGTTGACACCAACTGAGTTTGGTGCGTTAAAGTAGGCTTTCCTTTGGCAGCCATCTTTGAACGTGGCGATCACCCAATAAAATCTGTTATTAGGGTCAAAATTGGATCCTGCTCCAACAAAGAGATTCTGAGTTGTGGCCCCTGTAAGGATGGTAGAGTCTAGGCTGGCCTTACTATCAAAACCCCATTGATACCTATCTACGTTTGGTGCTTGACAGATCAAGTTCTCGGCAAATAATACCACATTAGGATTGTCGGATGCGCCGGAAGTTCCTACGTTAAATGCTCGGGTTGTGGTGACACTATTACAAGCAAAACCTACCACATGGGAGCGAACAGATACGAACTGAGTGCCGGAAGTAGGGAAGCTAATGAGCGAATAGAAGGTAGAGTCCACGCGTTGCAGTACAGACGGCCCGGACCATACATAGCGTTCTGCCGGGTTTTGTGGGCGACCTGCACCAAAGTTTTGTCCCAATACATTCAGGCACAAATTACTTGGAGGTGCAATGCTGATGCCGGGCTCAGATGGAGTAGGACTCACGGAAACAGCTAGCTTTTGACCATTAAATGAACAGCCACTCTTACTTTTTAGGTTGATGAAATAGTCCACATTTTTCGGTGTGTACACAAATTGGCTACTCAGGAAGTTGACCAAATGATCAGTGATTTGGAAGGTCGTATCAGCCGCCTTGAAGGGTATATTAAGCGAATTAGAACTTCTTGAGTAAGTGTAAGTGGAACCTGCACCGGTGGAGGAAACAACGACATAGTCTAAAATAGAATCACTACAAATAGTTCTGGTCGTATCGCTCAGCAACTTCGGTAGTGGGTTCACTTTTACGTTGATCGTTTGCGGCAAACCAACACAATTAGGCAAAGAAACAGTCGTCGGTGTAACGACATACTGAACATTACCTGCGGTTGTAAATGACGGATTGCCTAATGCTTCATTAATACTGGTTACTGCTACAGAACCGGTGCTTGCATTTTGGCCGGTGATGCCCCCTGTATTAATGCCTTTAGTCCAGGAAAAAGTAGAAGGGAGCGTGGCCGAAACTGGTATGATGGCTACGGATCCGCTACAGACACTATCCAGTATAGGGCTGGTCATCGCAGGGTTGGGATTTACAGTTACTACCACAGTTTTCGGTATGCCAATGCAAGTTGGTGTACTGGAAATGGTAGTTGGTGTCACCGTGTAGTAGATGGAATCTTTTAAGATATTACTACTGTTGGACAAGGTCTGGTTAATGGTATTTCCGGATCCGCCGGTATTTCCCGATACAAGTCCAAGTGTGGTCAATGTACCGGTGGTATAAGTAAAGGTGGACGGGATATTTGCTGTGATATTAATGCCGGTCTGGGCACCACTACAACGTACAACAGAATTGCCTGTTCCAAAAGTTACTCGTGGAAGAGGATTCACATTGACCAATACACTATCCAGCTTCCCGATACATCCGTTTAATGAAGTTGTGGAAATCCTGAAGGCTACAGTACCTGAAGTAGGTGTTGCGGATGAGTCGGTATTCACCAGTGTTTGGCTGATATGATTACCACTTCCCGGTGTAGCTCCAATAATTTTACTAGCAGCATTAGTCGTCCAAGTAAAGGTGCTAGGTGCGGAGGCATTGAGGTTGATATTGGTACTACCTTGGCTACAAATTGTTGTAGTAGCTACTGGTGTAAATACGGGTTTAGGATTTATTTTAACCTTGATGCTGTCTAAGATTACACTCACACAAGATGCAGGAGCAGGAGAGGTAACCGTGACAATATAATAAAGTGAATCAGCAACAGCGCTACTAATATTAGTCAATGGCTGACTGATCACTGCTACAGAACCCGTAGCTTGTCCGGTAGTGTTGGCACCACCTGCAAGTATCCAAGTGAATGTGGATCCTACACCTGTTGTGGCTACAAGATTTATGGATAACGTGTCTCCACTACATATTGTTTTGTTGGTAGGTGTTGGTGCGGTGAGTCGAGGTGCCTTGTTGATGGTCACGGTGTGTTTTGCGGTATCTGTTACTACTACACCATTGGTGCTTACCGCAGAAATTGTGGCAGTACCGAAGAAGTCGGAAGCGTATGTTACAGCACCTGTACCAGTATTAATAGTAGTGCCAGGAGATGCCGGATTGGTACTTAAAGAATAACTAACAGTCCCATTGGATGAGTTGGCGGTATAGGTGGCAGAACCGGCACCTTGGCATCTCACACTTGCAGCACCGAGTACAAAAATTGGTGTTTGAACCACAGTGACGCTATGGACAATTGTTGATGCAGCTGAGGTATTACACCCAGCAGCAACAGCGGTGATTGTTGCTGTACCGGAAAAGCTAGAGTTAAAAGTCACATTACCGGTAGTTGAAACGATGCTACCTGCGGTTAATGGGGTAAGTGAATAACTCAAAGTACCGTTCGTAACCGTTGCACCATAGGTCTGTGTACCAGATCCTTGCTTGCGAACACTTGATGAGCCAAGTGCAAACGAGGGAACGCCTACCGATGGCGTAACCGTTACAGGGAAACTGGCGTTTTTGCTTCCAGCGCAGCCTGTTGCAACTACTGAGATTGTTGCTACTCCTGTGAACGTATTGCTATAGGTCATTAGGCCTGTTGCGGAGTTTATGACGCCAGCTCCTGCAGGAGACACACTATAAACTAGTGGAGCAATAGCATTAGATGCGGTAGCGGTATATGTGATAGCACCTGGATTTTGGCAAACTGTACTTGCAGGGCCAGCGTTGAAAACAGGGGTAGTGACAACAGGCGTAATCACAACAGAATGGGTCCCGACTGTAGGTGTTCCACAACCACTTGCTGTTGCTGTGATGATGGCACTGCCAGTAAATCCGGGAGCATAGGTTACTTGTCCGGTTGTTGGGTTTATTGTTGCATTGCCGGAAGGGGTTGTTGCAATAGAATAGGTAATGCCTCCTGTTGCTGCAGTAGCGGTAGCTGTATAAGTCACAGTAGAACCCTGGCAGGCGGTAGGAGAGGCTGCGCCAAAACTGACAGGGCCGACTGCTTGGTCAACTGTAATAACATGGTCGGAACTAAGCATGCAGGTGTTTTCTGTAGCTCTAAATATTGCTGTTCCGTACACTGCGGGATCCCAAGCCACGAAGCCTGCTGTTGCATTGATGGCACTAGCACCAAAACCACTTACAAAAGAATAAGTGATATTGGTAGAGTTGGCAGATGTGGCGGTATAGCCTAAAATGGAATACCCTTGGCAACGCGTACTCGAATCGCCCAAGGCAAAGACAGGCTTACCAATTATAGATACAGTATGAGTAGCCGTCGCAGGGCCATTGCAACCTGCAGCACTTGCCGTGATTATCGTTGTTCCGTTCCAGTTTGCCGCATAAGTGACTTTGCCGGTACCGCTGTTGATCGTATTTCCGCCGGCAAGGCTGGCAGCGTCTAAGCTGTAGGTTATGCTTGTTGAATTTGTGGCATTAGCGGTATAGGTTACAGGAGCCGATCCTTCACAAATAGTAGAAGTGGTACCTAAAACAAAAATAGGGGTACCGACTGTAGGTGTAATGGTGACGGTATGATTGGCAGTTTTAGGGCCGTTGCAACCCGCCGCACTTGCAGTAATAGTAGCTGATCCACTAAAGGCAGCATCATAAGTCACTTGGCCGGTGCTTGCATTAATTGTAGTTCCGGCACTAAACGGCGTTGTAAGCAGTGTATAGGTAATGCCAGTAGTGTTTGACGCTGAAGCGGAGTAGGTGGTAGGAGAAGATCCTTGACAGATAGTACTTGTACTGCCTATAGAAAATACCGGTGTACCTACTGTTGGTGTAACGGTTACGGTATGGTTGGCTGTTTTGGGCCCGTTACATCCGGCAGCATGTGCGGTGATCGTAGCAGTACCACTAAATCCAGCAGCATAAGTTACTTGACCTGTTGCACCATTAATAGTTGTCCCGGCACTGGCGGGGCTAGTGTTTAGTGTATAGGTCATCGCTGTAGAATTACTAGCAGTAGCAGTATAGGTTACAGGTACCGATCCTTGGCAAATAGTAGATGTTGCACCAAGTCCAAATACAGGGGTACCCACAGTTGGTGTTACTGTCACCGTGTGGTTAGTTGATTTTGGGCCACCACATCCTGTAGCATTAGCAGTGATGGTTGCAGTGCCACTAAAACCGGCATCATAGGTCACTTGGCCGGTGCTTGTATTGATTGTAGTTCCGGCACTTGCAGGAGCTGTAATTAGGGAGTAGCTCATTCCGGTAGATCCTGGAGCGGTGGCCGTATAAGTTATCGGTGCAGACCCTTGGCAGGTAGAGCTTGTTGCGCCTAGTCCAAAAACAGGGTTGCTGATATTTGCAGTTACGGTCACAACATGGTTGGCACTTTTTGGCCCGCCGCATCCGGCTGCATTTGCTGTGATGGTTGCAGTACCTACAAAACCGGCATCATAGGTTACTTGGCCGGTGCTTGTATTGATTGTAGTTCCGGCACTTGCTGGAGCAGTAATCAAAGAATAGGTAATGCTAGTTGCGTCTGTAGCAGTAGCAGTATAGGTAACAGGGGCGGAGCCTTGACAAATACTACTTGTTGCACCTAGTCCGAATACTGGAGTAGCCACATCATTTCCTACCGTTGTCGTGCTAGTACCATTGGTGGCGCCGGTACATCCATTTCCATCTGTATAATTTATGGTCACATTTTTACTGCCGGTTGTGAGCCATTGAAGCGTCACGGTATTGGATGTTGCTGCAAGGCTACCACTTGAGATAGAATAATCTGTGTTGAGCACACCGGGTACTGACCAGACATAGCTGGTCATAGCTGGTGCAGTAGTATAAGTTACGTTTGTGCTGAGGCAACTTGTAGCCCCCGGCGATACAGAGAAAGAAATAGTTGGCCGCGCATTCAAAGTTAAACTTAGGGTGTTGCCGGATACGGTTGGCACCCCAGGTTCCGTTACTCTAATGAGGTAGCCAGCAGATGTGGTGACTGCACTCGGAATGGTAATGTTTATGGTGCCGCCAGTTTTTGTGGGGCTAGAACTACCAATCGAAACCGGCGCAGCGAAGCTGCCAACATTGTCGCTCAGCTCTACTGTGAAAACCGTGTTTGACGCGAAAGGTGCACTTACGGAGTAATCTACAGTACCGGTACCGTCGGCGCAAAAGCTGGTGGAAGATACCAAATCAACAGAGATGGTTTGTGCTTGGACAATGCTGGTACAAAGCAAAGCAAGGAGCATTAAGCTCCAAAATTTGGAGGGTGTTTTCATAAATAGGTGGTTTTGGTTTAGGACTTGTTAAGTTTGTCCTAACAAGTTTGATAGCAAAATTAGTTTCTGTTTATGAAATTATTG
>JAFDYA010000060.1 GCA_018267675.1 Bacteroidota bacterium | reverse complement strand
TGCGTGGGTCGGTCACCATACCACCGGTCATTTTGCTCGCTTCATCAGTACTAAACTGTCCTACCGCCGCCTGAAAAGTCATCTTGCCGGCAATAATCAAGGAACGAATACTATCCAGCTTTTCAGTCGCCACCTTATAATCCGCATCCGTGTGCTTGGGAATAATCAGAATATGGCGCAAGTCCACCTGATCTCCTTTTCGCTTCACCATCTGAATGATATGATAACCAAACTTCGTCTTCACAATGGGCGACACTTCCCCCTCCTGCAACCGAAATGCCGCATTCACAAACTCAGTAGCAAATCCACCATCTCGGGTCACTTCCTTATACAAGCCACCATTGTCGCGGCTTCCGGGGTCTTCACTATACAAGCCCGCCATTACCTCAAAACTCTTTCCATCGCTCACAATTTGCTTTCGTATATCGGCAATCTTCTCCCGCGCATAGGCATCTAGTTCCGGATTTGTCGGCGGATCCACCACAATCTCTCCCACTTCCACCGTCGCCGGGAAAAGAGGCAAACTATCCTTAGGGATTTTGTTGTAGAAAGCAGTCACATCAGCCGGTGTCACCCGCACATTCTCTAGCAATTTTGCCTTCACCTTGTCCGCCATCATCTGCTCTTTAATCACATCCCGATAGTCATCCTTAAGTTGATATACGGTCTTACCACTCATCTGCTCCAGCTTTTCTTTGGACCCATACAAGCGTATGAAATAACGAATTCTATTCTCCAACATGCCATCTACCTCTTCAGGCGATACAAGCAAACTATCTCGCTCTGCTTGTTCCACCAGCATTTTGTTCATCACCATTTGCTGGAGCAACAAACAACGAAGGGAATCATTCAATTGTTTCCCACCATTTTGATCTTGGGCAGCTTGCTGTGCTTGTTGATCCAACTCACTCTGCAAAATAATCCGGTTCTTACCCACAATTGCAATTATCCGATCAGCATTCTGAACGGGCTGCGCTGTACTCACATAACAAAAGGCAAAAAGACAAATAACCGTCGGAAAAAAACGTCGAAGCGCTAGGGAAAAATTCATGAAAATTATTGTGGGCTGTGCCCAAAGGGCGTCAAAAATAGCTTGAGAAAAAAATGATACTGGGATATGAACTGATTTTTAACGTTTATTCTTTCCGACACCCGATTCAAAAAGATCTTTGCTTATTCCTACATTGTACTCCGAAATACTGCTGGGCATCAAGGGATGCAGTGAATAATAAGCTTCATACTCCGGGATTGCCTTGGGATGAAACTTTATCCAAGATTCAAACTGAGCTGTATTATCCGCCTTGCCAAACAACCATTGATTGTAGGCATCAAAATATCCCTGTTGCAAAAGTTCATCCCAATAGGCAAAAAGAGGAAAGGGAAACTTCTGTTGGTAACCAGCCACCCATTCCATTGCAAAACGGGTACGAAGCATAATCAAATTCTCCGTGTTCATACCATCAGCGAAAATGGGTGCCAACTTGATCAAAACACTGCGTGCTGCATCTTCAAAATTGCTAGGACTAAACTCCTTCTGTTTCTTCCCAAACTTTGGAACCGACACTATTTCCGTACTAGAAAAAAACTTCCGGTAAGCGGCAATCAAGAGCTTTCTTGCTTCCTGACTCCTGGGTGTGTTCCGCTCCAAATTCGCAAATAGCTCCCCATAGATTAAAGCCCAAATCGGCTTTCTACTAAGAAGATAACTTTGGGCTGCTGCATAATAGTTCAGCGCATAGCTGGGTTCACTATTTATCCCCTGCAACCAATTTGCTAGTGCCTTAGATTCATCCTTCAGACCCTCATAATACTTCCCATTCTCATAATACAAGTAGCCGGATTTCGGATATTGCGCCAAACCCCTATCCAGATATTTACGCGCTTGCTTTTCATTCTTCAAGGCACTCTGAATGCTGGAGGCCAATGAATAAGTGAACATATCAGCCCTATTCGTTTCTATTAGTGGCTCCACTGTCTTTGCTGCAAGTTCATACCGACCGCTACGGTAATAAGCATTGCCTAAATCTCTGTATAAAATGGGTAAGTCCGGCGCCAGGGAAATAGCCTGCTGGTAGGAGGCAATTGCTTGCTGAAAAGCTCCGGATGACAAAGAGGCTTGGGCACTTTTGTACAGTGTCTCTACTTCCGGATTAGGCCAATTGATCGTCTGTGCCGCAACCCTTGAACTGGAAAGCGAAACACCAAACAACACTATATAGAAAACCAAACAGCGCATAAAACCGGAACTTTTCAAAGGCCGCAAAAATAGGACAATACCATCGGGGAAATGACACGGCTTTAACGCAAAATTCTACTTCAGCAAAATGGGATCTCGCTATCTTCGCTCCAGATGAAGTTGCGACTCTATTCTCTTTTTGTTTTACTGGTATTCGCATGCCAGGCTTTGCCCATTGCCACTTTTGGCAAGCTTTGCCTCAAACAAAAGACTACCGTTGCCAGCTCCACCGCTTCCATTCTAGACGATCTGCCGCCGGATGAAGTAAAAGTCAAAAAACACGACTTCCGGAGATTGTCCCATCACGACTCGGATGAAATGTTGGCCATCGCGGCCAAAATGGATAGTCAGATCCGCCAACATTCGGCAGAACGCCTCCCCAAGGACTGTTTTATTGAGATAGATAGTCCTCCTCCCAATATTTTGTGATACTACGTTCCTTATTAGAACTACTAGCGTAATGCTAGTGCTTGGCTGTGCCTTCATGGGCAGCCCAATTCAGTAATATCACAAAATACTCCTTACCATGTTTGCAACCTTAAAAAAAGACGCCATCGCGGGTCTTATCGTATTTCTTATTGCCCTGCCCCTGTGTTTGGGCATTGCCCAAGCTTCGGGCGCACCACTCTTTGCCGGTATCGTATCCGGTATCATCGGCGGCTTAGTTATTGGCTTCTTTTCTAAATCCAACCTAAGTGTGAGCGGGCCGGCAGCCGGGCTCATCGCCATCGTCGTTACTGCCATTCAAAGCTTCGGCGCTTTCGAAATATTTATGTGTGCCATAATTATTGCCGGCGCCATACAAATCCTTTTGAGCATTGTAAAAGCAGGCTCAATAGCCAACTACTTCCCCTCCAACGTGATTGAGGGGATGATGGCCGGTATTGGTTTGACCATTATCATTAAAGAACTACCGAATGCCTTTGGCTATGTAAAAGGCGATCAAGGTGGTGGCATGGCCGATGCTGATAATGGCTTCAGCATGGCCTTTCTCAGCGAAAGCTTGCAACGAATTGAACCCGCTGCCATAATTGTTGCCTGCACCGGCATCCTCATTCTTGCCTTATGGCAGCTCAAAGCACTAAAAAATATCAAAGCCTTGCCAGCCGGACTATTGGTCGTACTTATTGGCACCTTGATCAATGAACTATTTAAGAGTGTAAATCCAGAACATGCGCTTGCAACTTCACATTTAGTTCATCTACCAATACCCGAAAGTGCTTCGGAGTTTATTAACCAATTCCGCCTTCCCGATTTGAAAGGATTCGCAAATCCGGAAGTTTGGAAAGTGGGCGTAGTCATTGCTGTTGTTGCCAGTATCGAAACATTGCTGTGCATCGAAGCTACCGACAAATTGGATCCTCATAAAAGATATACCTCCGGCAATGCAGAACTACGTGCCCAAGGTATCGGTAATATGCTGAGTGGCCTTATCGGAGGGCTCCCTATTACTTCCGTTATCGTTCGTTCATCTGCAAACATCGGTGCCGGGGCGGAGACAAAGAAGGCAACTATGATACACGGCGCATTACTCCTGGTATGTGTAGCTACTATTCCGGTATTACTCAACCATATTCCCAAAGCAGCCCTATCAGCAATTCTCATTTTCACAGGTTACCGCCTTTGCCGCCCTGCCATGTTTAAACACATGTGGCATGGAGGATGGTCTCAATTCATCCCATTTATCGCGACTGTAGCTGCCGTGGTTGGCCTAGACTTGCTAAAAGGTGTCGCCATCGGCCTAGTCATTTCTATCTTCTACATGCTCCGCCAAAATCTCCGAATCCCATTCTTCTACCAACGAAGCACCTATAGTAATGGTGATTTAATTAAACTCACCCTGTCCCAAGAAGTATCTTTTCTAAATAAAGCAGCATTAAAAGCAACTTTTAAGAAAATACCGAATGGCAGTTCGGTGATAATTGATGCTGGCAAGGCTGAATATATAGACTTTGATGTCCTTGATGTAATTCGGGAATTCGCGCATTCACAAGCCAACGAACGAAATATTAAAGTGTCTTTGGTCGGATTCAAAAACACTTACCAAATTGAAACGCCAGTCAGCGAAAAAGAAGCAGTTGCTCCGTTATTAGAGAATCCAGAAACCCCACAACGTTCTGCAGGCAATGCAAAAAAACTATTGAAACAACTAGAGCTTCAGAATTAGCTTTCAATAGGCGCGTAGCGATCCATACTCCTTTTGGGAGCTTCCCATTCTACACCATTTTCTTTCAATGGTGCAGGGTTTGTTGCCTACTGCTCGCGCGCCATTTTCAAGAAATCATACCACAACTTTTTAGAATTTAACTCAATGCCAATCACCCGATTATATACCGATGCCTTCAGCCCTTCTGACGCACTTCAACTCTTGAAAGAAGGCAATTTCCGATTCATAAATAACATGCGGCTACACCGCGACCTATTAGAAGAAATGACCCATACTGCCGCTGGTCAGCGACCATTTGCAGCCGTACTAAGCTGCATGGATAGCCGCACCAGTGGTGAGCTCGTATTTGACCAGGGCTTCGGCGATATCTTCTCCATCCGTAACGCCGGTAATGTCGTTACTGACAATGTCCTCGGCTCCCTTGAGTTTGCTGCTGTTGTGGCTGGCGTCAAGCTCATCCTCGTGATGGGCCATACAAATTGTGGGGCAATAAAGGGCGCCTGCGACCGTGTGGAACTAGGCCACCTCACTGGCGTACTTGCAGACATTCTGCCAGCTGTCGAGCTTGAGAAAACAGAAACAGTAGAACGGAGTAGCAAAAATCCCACATTCGTTCAGAAAGTCGCTTTGCTCAACACACTACATTCTATGCAACAAATCGTATCCAGAAGCCCACTGATAGCAGATTTAGCAGAAACCGGTAAACTTTCAATAGTAGGCGCTTTGTATGATGTTGCTACTGGAAAAGTGAACTTTCTCTAGCTGAAATTTTAGTATTTCCAGAACAGACAAATTGACCCTTTAGGTAAGGCGGGCAGTACATTCGCAATAAATATTCCAAGAAAATGCGAATACGCCGCCTTGCCTTTGTCAATGCACTGATAGTTGCACTACTCTGCCTACTCAGCTTCCCTACGCTGGCTCAAAACCTACAAATGGTTTTGCCCTCCGATCCAAATGTCCTTAAAGGGCAACTCTCCAATGGACTGACCTACTACATCCGTACCAATAAAAAACCAGCTAACAAAGTTGAATTACGACTGGTAGTAAAGGCTGGCTCCATCCTTGAAGACGACGACCAGCAAGGGCTCGCACACTTCATGGAACACATGAACTTCAACGGCCTCAAGCATTTTGAAAAAAATGAACTGGTGAGCTATTTACAAAGCATCGGCGTCGAGTTTGGCGCTGACTTAAATGCCTATACTTCCTTTGACGAAACTGTCTATATCCTTCCAATACCCACCGATAAACCAGGCAACCTGGAAAAGGGTTTCCAAATCATTGAAGATTGGTCGCACAACGCACTCCTTACCGACAAAGACATCAATGATGAACGCCCTGTTGTCCTGGAAGAAAGCCGTCTCGGCAAAGGAGCCAATGACCGAATGCTCAAGAAATACTTCCCCAAATACGCCTCAGGAACCAAATATGCCGAACGCCTCCCCATCGGTAAGGATGCTATCTTAAAAACCTTCAAACCCGATGTGCTTAGGCGATTCTATAAAGATTGGTACCGACCAAACCTACAAGCAGTAATGGTGGTCGGTGATATCGACACCGCGACCGCTTTAAAATTGATACAACAGCACTTCTCAGGCTATACTAACCCGCCCAACGAACGCCCTCGGAACTATCTGGAGCCCACACCTCGTAGTAAGCCCGACGCCATGGTCGTGAGTGATAAGGAAGCTGTGAGCCCGCAATTGAGCATCATATTTCCACTGAGTTCCGAGAAAGAAGACCTCACTCTTGGCGATTACAAAGAAACGCTTGTGCGCAACCTAGCCATCCTGATGCTGAATCAACGGTTGCAAGACCTAGCACAAAGCAGCAAACCTCCATTCCCTTATGCTTCCGTTGGCTTTGACCAACTCATACATGGCTACGAAAGCTTTATTGCCTCCACCACCTTCAGCAAAGACGGTATAGACCAGCCACTAATGGCACTAACGGCCGAATTGATTCGCGCCCGCGACTATGGCTTCACTGCAGGGGAACTCAATAGAGCCAAGCAAGACATGATGGCCAGTATGGACAAGATCTATAACGAAAGGAAAACGACAAACTCCTCCCAGTATATTGACGAATACGTTCGTAATTTCCTTACAGGGGAAACTATGCCCGGTCTGGAAAATGAATACCAGTATTACAAAGAGCTACTTCCTGAAATTTCGCTCACTGATGTTGCTACAATGCCTAAAAAATGGATGCATAGCCTCGCCACCTTCTCGCTGATTACGGCTCCGCAGAAAGCAGAATTAAAACTGCCAACCGATGCAGCATTGCTTGCCGCTACTCAAAAAGGACTCACACAAAAAGTAACAGCACCACAAGAGGCCGACGTGGCGACCACACTGCTCAAAACCCTGCCTCAGCCCGGAAAAATGATTGCCAAGACCGAAGAAAAAGACCTTGGAACAACGACCTACACTTTGAGCAATGGGGTGCTTGTTACGATAAAGCCGACCGACTTCAAAAGCGATGAAATCTCCCTCAATGGAGTGAAAAAAGGAGGAACAAATAACTATGGTCTTTCCGATAAAAGCAACGCTCAATATGCCGTTTCAACGGTAGTGAGCATGGGCTTCGGGGAGTTTACACCCACTCAAATAGATAAGATCCTGAGCGGTAAAGTAGCTAGTGTAAAAATGGGCATGACCGGTATTGAAGACCAGATATCCGGCGGGAGCAATATCAAAGATTTTGAAACAATGCTTCAACTACTCTACCTCCGGATGACTGCACCCAGAAAGGATGAAGAACTATTTGATGCTTACAAAATGAAGCAAAAACAACAACTTCAATTCCTCTCCGCTTCGCCCCAGATCTATTTCTTGGATAGCCTGTATAAAATCCTCTTTCAGCACAACCCGCTTGCTGCATCTCCGATACCAGTCGCGAAAGATTTTGACGCAATCAAGTTAGACCGAGCACTTGAAATTTACCGTACTGAATTTGGAAATGCGAAGGGCTTTCATTTCTTCTTAGTTGGCAACATCCAACCGGATAAGGCTTTGCCCTTGTTGGAAAAATACATTGGTGCCCTACCCAGCAATGGTACAGATCCTAGCTTCAAAGACAATGGTGTACGACCGGTGAATGGACACGTAAATCTGAACATTAAAAAAGGAAAAGAAAAACAAAGCCTTGTTATTGCCCTCTATCATGGAGAACGCCCCTATTCCGAAGATTTTGACCTTCGCGCACAAGCAGTGGCAGAAGTATTGAACATTAAGGTAATTGAAGAATTAAGGGAGAAACTAGGCGGCATCTATACCGGTGGGTTTCAAGCCGAAGTAGCTAAAGAACCTTATCCTCACTATCAAATCATGATGTACTTACCCTGTGGCCCTGAAAATGTAGCCAAACTAATTGCTGCTAGTAATGAGGAAATAAAAAACATCAAGGAAAACGGCGTCAGTGAACAAGACTTAGAAAAGGTAAAGAGTCAATGGCGGGAAAAGCACCTGGTAAGCATTAAAGAAAACGGCTACTGGAGCGGAAAACTCGAAGCTATCCTCTTCTGGGGGCAAGACAAAAACCATGTGCTGGATTACGAAAAATGGATAGAAGCACTTCGCTCAAAAGATATTCAGGAAACCGCCAAAATCTTATTTGATGGAAAGAATGAATTCCGAGCTGTACTGAATCCCGAACCCTAAGCCGCTCTGGCGCTACGCCTTCCCTGCAAAAAGGAAGGATCTGTTTATAAACTTTGATAGGTAGCTATTTGCTCCTGGCATTTCAGCTTGGCCGCCCGCTGATCCGAATACCAAGCTGCTGACCATTGGATAGCCTGATCGGCAGTCAATCTTGGCTGCCATCCTATTTCTTGCTTTATCCTTGTATTATCCAACATTAATAAGCCGGCTTCATGTAGGGTAGCATCCGGCTTAAGGTCAAATGCGACGGGCTTCCCAAATGCCTTATAAAAAGTATTGGTCACTTGGGCTACGGTCCGTTCATCACTCCGCTCCGGCCCAATGTTGAATGCTGTACTATACTTTACGCCATCCTTCATCATCTGCTCCGCTAGCAACAAATAAGCAAATATCGGCTCCAATACATGTTGCCAAGGGCGCACACTTTGAGGGTTCCGAAGAGTTACCGGCTCACCGACCCGCAAGGCTCGAACAATATCCGGTATCAACCGATCTTCCGAAAAATCGCCACCACCGATCACATTTCCTGCACGTACCGAGGCTATCGCTTTCCGATGTATGTTGAAATCGGCGGGGTTAAAAAAAGAACGCCGATAAGATTCAATAACAATTTCCGCCGCTGCCTTGGAGGCACTATAAGGATCATAACCACCTAATTTATCTTCTTCTGTGAACGCCAAACCCTGCTCAGGATTCTCATACACTTTGTCCGTGGTAATCATCACCCCAACGCAGGGTTTTTGCAAGGCCCTTATTGCTTCCAACACATGGGCGGTACCCATTACATTGGTGGAAAAACTCTCTATCGGCAAACGATAACTCCGGCGTACCAGGGCTTGCGCAGCCAGGTGAAACACAAAATCAGGCTGGTAGTCAAGCACAGCCTTCTTTAGCCGATTCTGATCATTTATATCAGCAAGGATAGAGTGACAAAGCTGATCGCCATTTATTTGGTGGTACAAATCTTCTGAATGTTCCGGCGGGAGTGAATAGCCCAAAATTTCAGCACCAAGTCCGTGCAAAACTTGAAGCATCCAAGCTCCTTTAAATCCAGTATGCCCCGTCAGGAATACCCGCTTCCCCGAAAAAACACTCAAGCTCATGGTGGTTCAGTCGTTCAAAAAAATCATTGATTAAAGTTCTTCGCCCATGGCGCATTATTCTTTTCCCACAAGCCTTCCAATTCTTCTTTATCACGAAGGGTGTCCATGGCTTTCCAAAAACCATGATGCTTATACGCTGCGATCTGTCCTTCCTTAGCCAAATCATCCATTGGTTGCCGCTCCCACATTACCTCATCGGCATCCGGATGTAAGTAGTCTTTAATCTCCGGCTGGAGTACAAAAAAGCCACCATTAATCCAGGTACCGCTATCCGCAGGCTTCTCCTCAAAGGAACTAATCTTCCCCTTATCATCCATCTTGATCACCCCAAATCTGCTGGTAGCTTGGATGGATGTCATGGTGCAAATACGACCACTTTGTTGGTGAAATGCTAGTAGCTTATTGATGTCCACATCACTCACGCCATCCCCATAAGTGAGCATAAAAGGCTCGCCATTGGTATAGGGCAAAACCCGACGTAATCTTCCGGCAGTTGAGGTATCCAAGCCAGTCTCCACCAAGGTAATTTTAAAAGGCTCAGCATGATTGCTATGCACTTCAACAGAATTATCTTTTAAATCCACGGTAAGATCAGCATTATGATGGTAGTAATTGATGAAATATTCTTTAATCATCCATCCTTTATAGCCCAAGCAAATGATAAACTCGGTATGGCCATAAGCAGCATAGATCTTCATGATATGCCAGAGTATGGGCCGGCCACCAATGGCAATCATAGGCTTTGGGCGAAGCGTAGATTCTTCGGAAATGCGCGTACCACGGCCTCCGGCGAAGATGACAACTTTCATATCCGCCAAAAATAGCCCCGAATTTCTTTAAAAAAACGGAGCCACTTAGGAATAATTGAAATTAGGAAGCTGCGTTGGTCACGATAGTTTCCCGTATTTTGCGCCCCTACAAAAAAACGAATTACAAATGCTCAAAATTGGAGAAGAATTCCGCCACACTTTCCGCTACACCCAAGATGATGTGGACACCTATGCTCGCGTAAGTGGTGACACCAACCCTTTGCACACCGACGAAGCTGCCGGCGCCGCATCTATGTTTGGTCGTCGTATTATTCATGGCTTTTTAGGGGCCAGTGTTTTTACCAAAATCTTTGGTGCACTTTGGTATGCTGATGGCCATGTTTACCTCAGCCAATCTATGAAATGGATGAAGCCCATGTTTGTAGATACCGACTACGAAGCTGTAGTTAAGGTAAAAGAAATATTTGCCGAAAAAAATCGAATCACCTACGAATGCGCCGTTTACGATAAAGCTACCGGCGAGCAAACAATTGCCGGTGAAGCCACCCTACTCAACAAGAAACAGTACGTTTGGGCTTGATTCCAAAATTGACTTACTCCACTATTCTTTTTAAAAAAAAGCCTGAATAATTCAGGCTTTTTTTGATTGATTTACTTTTGATTTAATTCCCCGATAGCCAAGCTGGACCGCCTTCCCAAGGAGATACCCTATTGTTAGCTCACGGGCGACCGACCAAAAAAGCCCCTCTATTCCTCCCTTCTTCCCTGCTGAAGATTTTATTGAAACTGAACCTTGCTTA
>JAFDYA010000005.1 GCA_018267675.1 Bacteroidota bacterium | reverse complement strand
GTAAATGTATTAACCCTGTATCCTTGTAGAAAAAGCTGCTTTGGTCAAGGGGCATCAGCCATTTTACTCCCAGTTATTTTAGCGCTTTCTTTGAAAAGCATTTGCTTTAAATTTTGACTATAGGGCCACATAATTCAGGCAGTTGAAGCAGTTTTTTAGTGTTGCTTCTAGTCAAAGCTTGATTCGTGTGGCGTTTTTTTACTGTATTTCCCGCCGACAAAGTGGCTATGTTGACCTGCATTAATTAGATTTTCATACTGTAATCCGACTAATATTGCACACGATAATTTATGTGCCAAATGCGTAAACTTTTGCTGCTATTTCTATTCCTAATCCTGCACCAAGTGGCCACGGCACAACGTCATATTTCGGGTGTCGTGTATGATGTTAAGGGGAAGCCGGTACCCGCGGCAAGTGTTTATTTAGACAATACGCTTGATGGGGGAACGACAGATAGTACCGGGCGGTTTAGTTTTCAAAGCGATGAGCAAGGGCCACAAACTTTGGTGGCTTCAGCTGTGGGTTATGAACCTGGTGGCCTTCCGATAGTTCTGGACAAAGACATGAATGGACTACGGCTTCAGGTGAAAGCTAGCCCAAAAAACTTGGACGGAGTGACTGTGACGGCGGGAGCCTATGAGGCAGGTAATGACAAAGCGAAATCGGTGTTAACCACCTTGGATATTGTGACTACAGCCGGTGCTCAGGCAGATATCGTTCGGGCAATACAAACCTTACCCGGGACACAACAACAGAGTACAGAAACAGGATTGTTTGTGCGCGGTGGGGATGCGAGTGAGGCTGAGATTATTGTTGATGGCTTGGTGACGCAAGATGCTTTTTTCACAGGAGCTCCAGGTGTTGCAACGCGGAGTAGGTTTTCACCATTTCAGGTAAAAGGCGTGTCGTTTTCTTCGGGAGGATATTCCGCAAAATATGGCCAAGCACTCTCTTCAGTTCTGGAGTTAAATACTTTGGATTTGCCCGATAAGTCCACAGTGAACCTTGGCTTGAACATGGCAGGAGTCTATGCTTCAGGCTCCAAGCTTTGGAAGAATGCTGGTGGCGATGTTACTTTTTCTTATAATAACCTTGCACCATTTTATGGGCTAGCGAGCACAAATGTAACGTACTACAAAGTGCCCAATGGGGTCAGTGGCTCTGCTCGTTATGCTTGGAAGCCCAATCCTAAAGGGATTTTTAAGGTAATGGTGACTGCTTCACATTTTAGTTCGGGGGTACGAGTGCCGCAACCGGACTCGCCCGGCATTTTGTTTGACTATGGTATTACCAACACGAATGTTTATTCCGGCATTTCTTACAACCAAAACTGGAAGAAATGGAACCTTTATACCGCAGTAGCCTTTAGCGACAATGTGGATGATATCCAAGCCGGATTGATACCAATTGTACAACACAATAATCGGGCGCAAGGGCGCTTGGAGCTAAAACATTACTTAGCAGCTAAGCTCAACCTGACTATTGGTGGGGAACTTCAGCATTTTTCTTATAAGAAACGGTTGGACGTTTTCGATTCTATATTTCATCAAGACTTTACAGAAACCGCTTCGGCTGGTTTTGTGGAGTTGAATTGGAGCCCAAGACGCTGGATTGCTTTGCGCCCGGGTATTCGGGCTGAGCATAGTGATTTGCTTCGGCAGAATACCATAATGCCCCGATTGGCAGTTGCCCTTCGGGCAGGTACTTATGGCCTAGTGTCCCTGTCAGGGGGTACATTTTATCAATTGCCTGATGTGGCTTATTTACAGCTGGGCTACCGTCCGGGAATGCAAGAAGCTATTCACTATATCGCCAGTTATCAGTTTATGAAGGAGGATCGGACTTTGAGGATAGAAGGGTATTATAAGGATTATACGAAGCTGGTACGAGAGCCCGGAGTAGCCTTTAATCCCAACAGTTATCGCGCAAATTATGGTGTGCCGGACAATAGTGGTTTTGGCTATGCAAAGGGAATAGAACTGTTTTGGCGAGATAAGAAGACAGTGAAGAATCTAGATTATTGGCTTTCTTATAGCTTTATTGATACTCGGCGATACTATAAAAATTACGAAGCAGAAGTGCAACCTGATTTTATTGCCAGCAATAACTTGAGCCTAATCACTAAGTACTATATCGCGAAATGGACGACTCAGGTCAATATGAGTTATGGCTACGCAAGCGGTAGGCCTTATTTTAATCCCAACAATCCGGAATTTCTAGGAGATAGGACGCCGGACTACCACAACCTCTCGCTGACCTTGAATTATCTTACCCATGTGAAGAAGTGGTTTACTGTTGTGTATTTAATGGTGGATAATGTAACAAACCAAAAGAATGTTTTTGGTTATCGCTATAGTACGGACGGTAGTATTCGGTATCCTCAATATCCTGCGCTGTTCCGTACATTTTTTATCGGTGCTAATTTTTCACTGACCGAGTTTAACAAGGATGAGTTGTGATAATAGGGTCTAGGCGGAATGTGGGGTTAGCTTGTTTTTGGGAAATGGTATTGGGATTTGCATTGTTGTTTGGGTCAATCTAGACACAAAGGAGATTTCGTGATTGGATGGGGTTGCGTTAACGACAGTAGCGGAAATCCCCCCTCGACAAGCGATGGAACAAGCCCCCTCAACGAGTGAGGGGGCGTCTCGATAGAGCGCAAAGATTGCGGCGGATGGCGTGCCCGAGCGCCCCAAAAAGTGATTTGAGGAGCCTGGCCGTGGCCTGGGTGTAGCAAACGGTAAGGTTTTATTGCCCACTTCGTGTGGTAGGTCCAGGCAGGAGCCTGGAAGATAGGTGCCGGCAGGCTGGAGCCTGCCGGCCAACCCCCACCCAATCACTTACAGCAATTCCAATTGTAGGACACTCCAATCTCCGCAAAAATGATTGACCAGAAACACTGTGGATTTGTCCTGACCTTGTTGGATTGCCCTTGTGACGGCGACACTCATCACAGTTCCCCATTCACCAAGATCTTTTTTGAAGAATACGGCGGAGCTCTTCAGGCTTTCCGGAGGAAGCAATGTAGTTGCGTCATTTTCGGTTATGCCCAACCAGAGATGATTTACTTGAGGGTCAAAGGCAAGTTCGGTTAAAATAGTTTTGAGCTGGTCCAGTGCAGCTTGTTTATTTTTCTCTTGAAAAAGGTGTATAGAGCGGATGCAAGCCAGGGCAGTATTGGCTGAATTTTGGAGGAGCAGGAAGCCGGCGCCTTCGCCAGCCGAAAGTGATTCGGAGAATAGGCCGGCACGTTGTTGAAGATGTGTTGTAGTGGGGTTGAGTTCATCCACACCACCGCAGAGGACTTGTTGTTCTGGGTGTTCCTGGAGTAGTAATGCGGCAGCAACTAAGCCACTTTCGAACGAGTGACCATGTTGGGAGAATGTGTTGTTATATCCTTGGCAGTGCAATCCGAGTGCTATTTGGCCGGCGACCGTATTGTGAGTGCTTTGGATGAAGGCGGTCGGGGTTAGCATTTTTTCATCCTGCTCAATCATTTTGCAGAGGAAGCGTTCTGTGTCTTGGAGGCAACCCATGGTAGTGCCGACGATGATAGCATCGGGCGATACTAGTTCGGCCATATCCAAGCATTTCTTTGCTACACCGATGCCCATACGAACCGCTTTGCTCATGCGACGCAGTTGCATAGGCGGGATATCCGTGTTGTCCGGTTCTGAAGCTTGGCGGAGTGAAGGCCGGTCGGAGCTAGGAGTGCAGGGCTGCATTTCCAGATGGGCAAAGGCAGTGATATAGAGGTTTAGTTTCAGCATTTGGAGAAGATTAAAGCAGTACAAGCACCGCCGAAGCCAAAGGAATTGGAGAGGACATGTTGCACTGAGGCAGCTTCTTCCAGGCGGGTGTTGGGACGGAAGTTTAGTTCTGGCATTTGGTTTTTGAAGCGCAGGTTGGGGTAGATGATACCATCGCGTATGGCTAGCGTGCTGAAGACAGCTTCCACGGCGCCTGCGGCGCCGAGTGTATGGCCGGTATAGGCTTTGGTAGAAGATGCCGGAGGTATTGACGTACCGAAGACCGCTTCAATAGCGATACCTTCTGAGCTATCATTGTTTTGAGTGCCTGTACCATGTAGGTTAATGTAGCTAATAGCTTCCGGTAGCAAGCCGGCTTTGGTAAGGGCGGCCCGGATAGCCAGCTGATTACCGGCGCCTTCCGGTGAGGAGGCTGTTTGGTGATGTGCATCGTTCGTATTGCCCCATCCACTCAGCACGGCAATTGCTTCTGCTTGATAGGCTTCCAGAGCTTGTTCGCTCATGAGTACAAGGTAGGCAGCACCTTCGCCAAGGTTGAGGCCTTTTCGTTCGGCGTCAAATGGTCTGCAGAGTTCATTATCCAAGATGCCGAGTGTGTTGAAACCATTAAGTGTGAATCGACAGAGGGCGTCGGTTCCCCCTGCTACGGCTACATGTAGCATGCCGTTTTCTATCATTTGGGCAGCCATCATGATACTATTTGCAGAGGACGAGCAAGCAGTAGAAATGGTTGTAGTAAAGCCTTTGAAGCCGGCAAATTGAGCAACTAAATTGGTGGTAGCACCGCATTCGTGGTGAATAAAATCGGATAGTTCCCCACTATTATTATCTTTTAGGTAAGAAGCAAAGAAAGCTTCTGTTCTATCCATTCCCCCAACGGTATTGGCGGATAGGAAGCCAACAGGGAAGTCAGTTTTGGTACGTGCAAAAGGCATCCAAGCTTCTTTGACAGCGAGGCCGCTGAGTAAAGCTGTTCGGGGCCAGTCGTTGTGCACCCTAAGGTTGTCTGCCAGTTGTTGGTTACTCAGTTTCACTTCACCCACCGGGCGCTCATCGGCCCAGGAAGTATGGAGGAATTGAGCACGGCCAAGACCATGTTTCTGATTTTGGAGATGGTGCAAGCATTCTTTAGTGTCTTCACCTAGGGCGCAGATAATTCCGGTGTTGACGATATAGGCCTTGGACATGTTTTCAGGATATTTGGAATAGGAAGTTGTTGTAGCTTATTACAGGGTTTTTAGTAGGTCTATATCAGATCGCTCCAGCCAGTAGAGCGATACCTTGTGCTGAGCTTGGGTGGCGTTTACATAGCCGAAAAGCACAGCATCCATTCCCCTGTTTTGGAGGAGATCATGGACAAGAAATGCAGCAGCTTCAGGATGCCAATCGCCCACGATCTCACAGAGTTGCTCCCCCTGAAAGCCGTGCCGGATGCAGATTTCGCCCAGCATGATATTGGGAAGCGTATAGACAAACAGGGCAGGCGAAGCGATTTCTTGCATGCTTTTTTGAAAAGCTTTATCCACTTCCAGGCAGCCGTCAGAAGTTTGGAGGAGGACTGCAATTTTGCTGCGATCCAAACCTTCATATCGCCATTGCTTGTTGGGTGCTTTTAGAAGGAGTTCAGAAGTTATCCATGCCCATTTGCTCAGGATATCCATTTTAAAAAACTTCGGGTAGCTGCTGCCACAAGCCTGGTAGGCCTCTACAATTGTTCCGCCCAAGGCTATTTGTTGCCCGTCAAGAATTGCAGTAAAGTTGATGACGGAGAGCTGGTGCATCGGAGCTGTGTTTAGCGTTTCGTGAAATTTGGCTAGAATTTGCTTAGTCTAATCGCTGCAATGTACTACTAACTCAAATCAGCGTCAAAGCGCAGAAGTCACCATGCAATTGGCTTTCATCTACGTCATATTGTTTCGACCTGTCCTAGCATTTCATGCAAAGTTTTATTAGGCCGATTGAAATAAAAAAGCCCATCGTCTTTTGGGGCGATGGGCAAGAGAAATTCTTAGTTCAAGCTAGGCGCTTGGTTCTGGCATGACAAGGCGGAATCCATTACCGTGGATATTGACGATTTCCACCTTAGGGTCTTCCCGCAGGTATTTCCGGAGTTTTGCAATGTAAACATCCATGCTCCGCCCGTTGAAGTAGGTGTCAGAGCCCCAGATTCTTTTCAAAGCATCTTCACGCGGCAACAAATCATTTTTATACTCAGCGAGCATCGTGAGCAATTCATTTTCCTTTGGAGAAAGTGTGCTGCTTTCGCCTTTATAAGTGAGTTGGCGGAGGCGGCTATTGAAGTGATAGTCGCCGATATTGAATTCAATCTGGCCATGTTGGCGTTCTTGCAATTCCGAGTTGCGTTTGATAACTGCTTTAATCTTGTGGAGCAATACTTCGGAGTCAAAGGGCTTGGTGATGTAATCGTCAGCACCAAGCTTGTAGCCGTTCAGAATGTCTTCTTTTAGACTTTTTGCAGAAAGGAAGAATAGTGGGACGTCCGGATCCACATTGCGGATTTCTTCACCGAGGGTAAAGCCATCCATGTTGGGCATCATCACGTCCAGTAGGCAGATGTCATATTTCCGGCGACGGAAGGCGGCAAGACCGAGGATACCGTCGCGTGCGAGTTCTACATCAAAGTCATTAAGCTCCAGGAAATTTTTTAAAACCTGACCCAGAGAAGCGTCGTCTTCTACGAGTAGGATGTGATGCATTGGTTCTTTATCCATGATATTATTGATTACGCTGGTTTTTGTGAATGTTTAATTTGAATAAAATGCTACTAACTATTTGGCTAAAATAACGTGCCAAGCGCAAGCCCTTTGTTAAAAGCGCGGGCAGGTATAGACTCTGCGATAATTGTCCCCGTGCTTGTCAGGATATTTTCCCTGAAAACGAAGTCCAAATTCTATGGCACCATTGTGATTATTGTATTTCCCCAGTGTGGAAATTGTATAGTCATAGCTTACCATGGCACGCAGACCATTCCATTCATAGCCTATAGTCCCGATGATGGCTTCGCTCCAGCGGTTGTACGCACCCAGTAAGATGCTTCCATTGGCTTCTTCACCTCCCGTAAAGACACTAAACAAAGTACCATAAATGATTTCGTTGGCTCCTTTTTCTGTAGTGTAATACACAGCAGGGTTAAAGATTACGGAATGCCCAATCCTGGCCAGCATATCCACATAGCCGGTGCCCCGCATCCCCACTTTGTTATCTTGGCTGTAGAAGCTTTCGGTGGGTTGGTTAAGATGAGCTAATGCGCCACCGACCTTGATATATACCAGATCGCTAGGGAATATAGCAAAGTTGATGCCCGCTCCGATATCTGTGTATTTTGCTGAACTATGGTAGCCTTGTTCCCCATTGGCTAAGGTGCTGTTGAATACAAAACCGTCCCACTGTTCATCAAAGGTTAGCTTGTTGAAATCTACCGAACGGGTGACACTGGCCACCGATGCCCCCACCGATATCATTGATGTTTCCCCCATTTCAATATGGTAGGCTAAGGTGCCTTCCAGCCGCGTGAGCGCAAGATTGCCGTTGCCCGCTTTATCGGTAAAAAGCGCGCCCCCAACGCCCAGCCAGTTACTGCCAAATTTTCTTCGGAATACCTGAAGGTCGCCGTAAAGTGAACTTGTATTGAATGGGACCGGTACCGACTGCCATTGATTACGGTAGTTGGCTCCAATCCGATAGTCATTATCCGAGCTTAAGCCGGTATTGGCCGGGCTCACCAACATAGGTGCATTATAGAATTGGGAGAAATGCATCCCCTGAGCCTTTACCGTGTCTGGTTGTAGCATAGCGGTAAGTGCAGCAACACAGATGCCAAAGGTGCCAAAATGTTTCCGGAAGTTAGGCTGTTTCATGTGGCTTATCTTAAGAGGGTGACATTACCTTTTTTAGTTGCACTCGTTCCATCAATAAAGGTTGCAGTCAGGATAAAGGCATAGGCATCCACCTCCTGCAACTTGCCCTTGTATCGGCCATCCCAGCCGATATTTTGATCGTTGGTCTCAAATATTTTCTCGCCCCAGCGGTTGAATATTTTAAGGTTCATGGTTTCAATGCCACCACCACGCACTTTCAGAATATCGTTGTGTCCATCACCATTTGGAGAGAAGCCTGTAGGTAAGTCGAGTGCCGTGTGAATGTCCGCATCTACCTTTTTACATTTGGTGTCGGTGCAGCCATCGTAGCTCGTTACCGTCAGGCATACATTGAACGTGCCTGTCTTTCGGAACAAATGCACCGGATCTTTTTGGTTGCTCTTAGGTGAGCCATCACCAAAATCCCATGAATTGACATCCGCATTTACCGATGTGTTTGTAAAGGTGACCGGCTTATTGCTTACCGGAATCACAGGAGCAAACGTGAAATCTGCTGTTGGCTGTTTATTGATTCGAATGGTCTTACGCACAGTATCCCGAAGGTTGCAGGAGTAGGGATTGTAGGCTATGAAAACAACTTTATAACTCCCGGGGCCGGCATATTTATGCTTGAAAGGCGTGGATAGTGTGCTTGAATCCCCATCACCCAGATACCATTTCACGCCCGTAGCATTGGTGCTTTGGTTGATGAAGAGCAAGCTATCGTTGATGCAAGTCGTGTCCGGGCTTTGGAACTGCGCCTTCACCATGTTGGAATGGATCGTAATCACCTTGGTTACCGAGTCTGGGTAGTTGCAGGCAGCCGTGTCCCGCATGATTAGAGTAACGGTATAGCTTCCCTGATTAGCATAGAGGTGCACGGGTGGGTTGGCGCCGGTAAAACTAGTGCCATCGCCAAACTTCCAAGTGTAGCTTGTGCGTGCTGCCGCACCGGGCATTGGACTAATGATTGATTTATTGGTAAAGACGACTTTGTAAGGGCTGCAAGAATCGGTGACCACATAGTCAAAATCACTTTTTACACGGTTGCTATCCACAGTAATCGTGACAATGGTTGTGTCGCGCACCTTACAAGCATTCGGATTATACACGATTAAGCGTACAGGATACACACCCGCCTTGGTGAAGGTATGCTTCGGCTGGAAGGCGGTGTCGATAGGGCTTCCATCCATAAAATTCCAAGAATAGGAAGTAGCATTGGAGGAGCCATTATTAAACTGAACCGTCAAGGGCGGACAGCCTTTAGCCCTCGGACTCCCGTTGGCTACTGCCGCGGGCGACGTGAGTTGGAAGGCTATTTTTAAAGCTGCCTCATTACAATTACCACTGCCTACTGTTGTGGCCCAAGAGCCGGCAGTCGTCGGGAATGCTCCAGATGAAGAACCGCCACAATTGGCACAAATTCCTTGATAGACGATGCCCTTCCGGTCAAAACGACTCGTGCCTCCGTCCACATGCTCTCCTTGGTTCGGATCGCTGGAATTCCGGCCCAGAAAAGCACCGAAAAGCAGGCTGGTAGCATTCTTAGAAAGCGCCATGAAGTAGAAATCCCAACCGTCCGTCGTGCTTTTTAAAGGCGCAGTAATAGAAGTGGCGGTCACCGGCATGCCGGTAGTAGTCCCTACAGTCGAAGTGCCGGAACTGAAGCCCAGATTGCCTCCCCAGCCGGAAACGTAGATGTTTTGGCAGGTGTCCACCAAAAAGGCAACCGGAGAAATATTCGTCGTGGTGGAGCTGCCCGAACCAAATACTGTTGAGAAGATATTTGTGGAGAGCAAGCTGTCCATCTTGATGATAAATTGCGAAGAGCCACTGTTGCTATATACACCGCTCGTTACCGGAAACTTGGCACCAAGTGTCTGCCCCATAGCATAGACATTGTTTTCCAAATCCACTTGCAGCCCGTACACTTGGTCATAATCCGATTCGCGGACGAGTGTACTTTTTTGTAGCGTATAACTTCCGGAGTTCAGGAAACGAAGAATAAAGCCGTCAGCCGAGCCCCCCTGGTAGGATGTCTTCCAGCAGCCGGTTGTTGCCGGGAAATTACCGGACATAGTGCCGCCACCAACATAAAAATGCGTTTGTGCTGTATCCAGTGCCAATACATAACCCGCATCATCGGAGCTGCCACCAAAATAAGTACTGTAGCTAAGCGAACTCAAAGAAGCATTCAACTTCATGATCACAGCATCCTGATTGCCACTCAACGCACTTTGATAAGCACTACTTGTAACCGGGAAATTGCTACTCTTCGTAGATGCAGTTACATACACATTGCCGCTCCTATCCACGATCACTTCACTTCGGGCATTGTCGCCATAGTTGTGCTTTAGGTTGCCGAAGATGAATTCACTCCCATTAAAATTTACCCCATCATCCCCACTACCGCCAATATAGGTGGAGCCATTGAGCGCGCTGCCCGTAGTGTTGAGTTTCGTGACCACGATATCGGCACCCCCATTGTGGGATACGTCGTAGGATCCGGATGTCGTCGGGAAGTCATTGGAATAGCTGATGCCCGCAACGACCAAATTGCCCGAAGGGTCTTTGATAATGCTGTGCGGCTGCTCATTATCACTCCCTCCCAAGTAAGTCGCCCATATCCGAGACGTGCCCGTAGCATTTAGTTTCATGATCGCCATATCGCTTGCAAAGCCTACTCCGTGCGCATCTGAGGTGGCATAATTCGGGTCGTCCACTCCACCGCCAAACGTAGTCTGAAAAGCTCCTGTAGTCGTCGGGAAGGCTCCACCCAAATAGCTCAGCATAATACCACCGGCATAGAAATTACCACTATCATCGTAGGTGGCTGTATAGCCCCAATTATCAGCCGTAGAGCCGGTCAGGGTGCAGAATACAACCGTCGGATCAATGACCAAGGTAAGGTTGGGATCATAGCCTTCCGGGAATCGATACCGCACCCTATCCCCTTCCAACACATATCGGCAGGCCACAGCTACTCGCTCGCCCAAAGCATTGTATTGAAAGGCCACCGGCTTCAACTCCTCCACCTCGCCAACAGAAGTCTGGATGATCAGATTCTTATCCCTAATTTTTAGCCCATCCGTGCCTTCAAAACGGAGTTGTATCACATCCGGATTGGTGTGAGCGGCCACAATAAATTCGTACTTCAAATTGCCATATTCTGAACTTACATGCAGATCCACACCTGGGTAAAGCGCTTGGTAGTCCAGCGCCAATGCTGGATGAATATTACTTTTCCAGCGGCTCGGATCCTTGCCCAAAAAATAGTTGTAGTACCAGTGCTGCACCTTGCTCGGCACAATTTCCGGCTGCGAATTCGCTCCCTCAAAGTGCACCCGATAGGTGTGGAACCTAAGCTGCTCTTGCTTGCTCCGACCATGATGCACCTCATCCACCTTATACCCATTAGCCGCATCCCCTACCAAATAAGTAAAACTATTGGCAGATAAATAGGCATCCCCATTTTGACTCAAAGCCTTGTATTGAAACGGACCATCCCACTGCCCCTCATTGCGCACAAATTCCAAAGACTGAGCGCCGGAAGCAAGCGGAAATAATAGACAAAATATAACAACCGACAAGTAACGATGCAACATAAGCACAAGTATTGGCAAGGAACAAGGAAACCTCGTAAATGTACTGAATTTCCTTTCCCTGAAATAGACTGAATTTTATAAAATACCGTTGGCCGGAACTTTCTCGTACAGCTTTTACATTCTTCCGACAATGCAATTATTTTTTGGGCGCATCCTGCTCGCCAACACACGATGCCAACGCCGCAGCAGGTCAGGCTCTACGCTACAATGTTTGCGCCCTCGCGGGACGCAAACGATTTTCGCTGCGATCCTTTGCGCGCTCCGCTCATACGATCACTTTTTCTATTTCTGCGGGCACAGCACAGGGCAAGGTCCTGGAACGCTTTGCGTTTTGTCTGTCCCACTATTTTTTTTGTCGGTTGTGAGGGGTAAAAAATTGTTTAATAAAATTTGTCTTTCCCCCAATTTTCAGGATTGGAAATTATGTAGTCTGAAATACGCTGGTATTCTGCATCATTTCGGATAATGTGGTCATGAAACCGAGACTGCCAACCATTATTTAATCCTAATCGGTTGCCATGAAAGGTAACAGCAGATTTGTAGGAACGAACAATCGCAGAAACGGTTTTTGATTTCGGGGAGATATCCGACATTATTTGATTTTTTGGTTGTTTTTGTGGTGGTGGTGGGGACCTTGCATGCAAGGTCCGTACAGGCAATGTCCGTACAGGAAAAGCCTCATCAATTCCGCCATCCGGCTTGTCAATAATCAATATTCCGTGGATATGATTGGGCATTACCACAAAATCGCCTAATGCAACAGATTGGGTATGATTGGGTATTTCGTACCAAAGAATATCGGCAAGGACACCCATTGGTGATAAAACCATTTTGCCATTTCGGATTTCACCAAAATAATGCTCCCTGTTTTGGGTACAGATGGTAATGAAATACAAACCTGCCTGTGAGTAATCATATCCTTTCAGGCGGATACTTTTGCGATGATGTTTTTGCGGATCGTATTTCATTTTCTGGGTTTTAATGTGTTTACAAAACTACTGACCGTTAATCGGTGCACACCCAATATCCTCCCAATAGCAGAGTAGGAAACATTTTTATCCAAGAGTTCTTTGATTTTCGCTTCTTGCCCTGTAAGTTTTGTTTTGCTGGATTTTCTACCTTTTGGGCGACCGAGTATCACCCCTTCAGCTTTCTTGCGTGCTAAGGCTTCTTTGGTACGTTGCGAGATAAGATTACGCTCTATCTCTGCCGATAAGCCAAAGGCAAATGCCAATACTTTGGAATTAATATCACTACCCAAGCGGTAGTTGTCTTTAATCGTCTATCGGTACGGCTGCTATATAAAAATGGCGACTAGGCAAATAATTGTATTGCCAACACTACAACGAATCCGTAGAATCGTTACTGAAAATATACGACCAATTGACTTATCAGTTATTTGGCTTTAATGAAAAAGAAATTGCTTTTATTGAATCTCATTAATTTGTCCGTAGGACAATATCTGATTAACCGCAGGCGGACAGCCTGTGGTAGGCGGACGACCTGTGGTAGGCGGACGACCTGTGGTAGGCGGACAGCCTGTGGTAGGCGGACGACCTGTGGTAGGCGGACGACCTGTGGTAGGCGGACGACCTGTGGTAGGCGGACAGCCTGTGGTAGGCGGACGACCTGTGGTAGGCGGACGACCTGT